>DATEMG010000282.1:0-51309 GCA_035275805.1 Blastocatellia bacterium | reverse complement strand
ACAAGAAGATTTTTGCTTTCATTCTTGCCTACCCTCGTTTCGCCTTCTCCCCTCGCCCAGTCGCCAAATCACCCGGTCGCCCGGTCGCCACATCGCCAGATTTTCATTTTCAGTCTTCAAGTCACAGAGTCCATTTCTCTGGAGCGTTAATCATCAGAACAAGCTGTCCGAGGATCTTGTCATAACAGTCATCAAGTTCATCGGCCCTCTCCTTCTTCAGATAGCCACAACGATGCGCGAGTTCGATCCAAACCCTTGTCTCTTCCGCTTCACTTTCCGAATCGCTCAACTTGCTGACAAAATGTGCGGGATATCGCCGTTTGCGCCAAGCTTCAGCGATCTTGGCGCAAACAGAGCGAGACGAGCGACGCATCTGGTCAACCATCGAGTATTTCTCCTCGGGCGGGAAATGTTTCGTCAGAGTAAAGATTGACATGGCTGCATCAATAGCAGCCTGATAAACGCGAAGATCTTTGTAACCTTTGATCTTTTCCATGCGGGCGCCTACTCTGTCATATTTTTCAGTCCAACCTGGATTTTCTCGCCCCGTCGCCCCGTCGCCCTGTCGCCCTGTCGCTTCACTTCGCCATTGCATCGGTCACTTTGATCTTGCCCGCGATGATGTCGAGACGAGCCTGTTCGACCTTTTCAATCACTATAGATGGGATCAGATGTCTGTTGTATTCGTCAATCGCGTAGCCGATGCCATCGTTCTCCAGGCCGTAAACATGAACGCCGCCCTTGAATTTCCCCTCGACCTCGTCTTTGACGATGCTGTAAACGGCGTTGTCGATCCGTTTGAGCATGCTGGTCAGGACGTGACCGGGCTTGACCCAGTTCTGGTTGGCGTCGACCCCGATGGCGAATTTGTCGTAAGCCTCGGCGGCGTCGAAGACGCCCAGCCCCGAATTGCCGGCAGCCTGGAAGATCACGTCCGCGCCCTGCTCGTACTGCGCGTTGGCCAGTTCGCGCCCTTTGCCCGGGTTGTTCCAGGCCGCGTCGGTGATGCCGACATAATTGTGCATGACTCTGATGTTCGGATTGACGTAATGCGCGCCCTCCTCGTACCCGGTCTTGAACCTGTGGATCAGCGGGATGTCCATCCCGCCGACGAAGCCGATCGCGCCGGTCCTCGAGGCGTAAGCCGCAATCATCCCGACCAGGAACGACCCTTCGTGCTCTCTGAACACCAGGCTGGCTACGTTCGGCGAATCGGCCACAGAGTCAATCAGCACGAAATGTAGCTGAGGGTAATCCTTCGCCACTTCTCTCAGGATCGGCCCCTGGGCGAATCCCACACCGGTAATAAGGTTGTAGCCGTATTGCGCGAAAACTCGCAGCGCCGGCTCGATCGAAGTCGGGTCGCCAGGCTCAACGTCGCGCAGGACGATCGGGAAATCTTTTTTCGCGCGCACTACGCCCGTGTTTGCGGCGGCGTTAAACGAACGGTCGTCCTTGCCACCGATGTCGAAAACGATGCCGACCTTCTTTTTCCCCGCGTCGGCCTCGGCGACGAATTCGCGCGTGGCGCAGCCGCCAAACGGCAGCGAACAACAAATCAACAGAACCCAGAGATCAATACGTCTTATGTTCATTGACTTTCTTTGATGAGACTTTCTTTCACCGGACCAGGCGCAAGGGGCGCGCCTTTTTTGTGGGCGCGGCGATTATCGCCCACTCGATTCCCCACGGGCAACCGCCAAAGAAAACCTTGAAACATTCGCCGTGAATGTCGCACTATTGCGACGCATTGATTCAGGCCAATCAGGAGTTTTGCTTATGGTGCAAAAGCGAGACCTCAGAATCGTAGTCGCATCGCCCAGTGATGTGAAAGCCGAACGTGATCTATTGCCGAATGTGATCGAGGAATTGAATCGCGGCGTCGCCGCCGACCGCGGGCTGAGCCTCGTGTTGTCGCGCTGGGAAACAGACGCGTATCCCGGATTTCACCCCGAAGGCCCGCAAGGTCTGATTGATCCGATCATAAAAATCACGGACTGCGACCTGCTGATCGGAATTTTCTGGAAAAAATTCGGCACGCCGACCGCCGACGGCCAGACCGGAACCGAGCACGAGATCAATCTAGCCATCTGCGCCTGGAACGAGAAACGCAGCCCGCAAATTTTCGTCTACTTCAGCCAAAAACCCTACTACCCGCAATCGAAGAGCGAGGGCGAACAGTGGGTGCAAGTGCTGGGGTTCAAAGAGAAATTCCCCGCCAAAGGATTGTGGTGGGGTTACAACGATGAAAAGGATTTCGAAGACATAGTCCGCAATCACCTGACCAACTTCATCCGCGACAAATTCAAACTCGGTTCGCCCGCCGCTTTACGGAATGACTCGGCGCAGACAGCTTCGGCGCAATCAATCGAAAACCTGCTCACAGCTTACCGCGATCAGATCAGGAAAAAGTACGGCAAGATAACGCTGCTCGGCGAAACTGAAGCCCATGAACTGAAACGGGTCTTCGTCGAATTGTCCATCAACGAGAGTTACAGCCGCCCGACCGCCAACGATGAATGGATGGGGATGTGGGACTCCGAGTTACGCGCCCGCTACGCTGCTTTCGGTTCCCGGCCTCGCAAAGACCGGGAAGCCCAACGCCGGATCAAGCCTGAAGACCTGTTGAAACGCCGGGAGCCTGCGGTGATTGCGGGCGCTCCAGGATGCGGCAAAACGACGTTGATGCGATGGCTGGCGCTGCAGGTCTGCGACAACGATCCGAAACGCATTCCGATCTTCGTCGAGATGAAAGGACTCAACAAGGAATCGTTCAATGGCGCCGATGTCAGGCTCGAATCCGTCTTGTTCGACCACGCCGCCACGGAATTGTTGAAGAAGCCGGACGCGAACGGAGCAGGGCGTGAACGGTTGCGGGACGAATTTGCGCGGCGGCTCGAATCGGGCGAGATCGTCGCGTTACTCGACGGATTGGATGAAGTCCGCGGATGGGAGAAGCATTTCTCTCATCTCTGCGATTCGATCAATCGTTTTGTCGAAGATCACGGCAATAACCTGATGATCATCTCGTCGCGGCCTTTCGCGTTACGCGACCGCCGGTTCGGCAAGGCTGAAGAGATGGAGATCGCCCCGTTCAACCGCGACCAGATCGCGCTTTTCCTCGATCATTACTTCGGCAAGGATGAAGGCCGAAAGCTTTTGCCCAAGTTGGTGAGCCCCGACCTGAGCGATCTGGTCAGCGTGCCGACGCTGATTAGCGCCATCGTGCGGCGTATCCGTCTAAGTGGTAAAGTCGAAACTGACCGGCTGAAACTTTACGAAGGCATTGTCGCTGACCTGGCCGCGAGGATCGACAGCCAGAAGAATGTCGAACGATTCAGGCTTGACGATCACGATGGCCGTCTGAAGCTGGCTTTCCTCAATCAACTGGCGTTCGATCGTCTTTTCGACGACGGCGTCGAACAGGGCAAAGAGGCTGAGCGTGTCGCCTTCACCACCGATTTCATCGAAGCCTCGGCGCGGCGCTTTTGCCGGGACGCTCGGGAAGCGTTCACTCTGGCCGCCGATGTGACGGCCACGCCGATGGTGCGCGAAGTGGCCGAAAACGTCTGGTCTTTTTCGCACCTGACCTTGCAGGAATACCTGGCCGCTAAAGCTTTGGCTGCCCATGCCGATTGCGAAAGCGTCTTCGTCCGCGCCTGTTTCCATCCTCTGCTGGTCGAGATGGAGACGCTGCCGATGGCGCTGAGCATTGTTCGCAATCCCGACCGCATGTACGAAACGCTGGAGCAATTGCCCGAATCGCTCGATCACAAACTGCTGCGGCTTCGCGCTCGCGGCCTGGCCTCGGCAAAGGTAAAACCGCAAACGCTGCAAAAGATGCTCCAGCGTCTCGATGATTTCATCACCTCCGCGAAACCCGAAGCGACGCCTTATTTCCACTCCGTCGTCCGGGCATTCGCTCAAGCGCGAGGGGAAGCGCTCGACCCCGTCGCGCTCGGCGTCGCCGCACGTCTGGACAGCGCCAACGATTCTTCTGTTCGAGGGCGCGCGGCAGAGGCGCTGGGCAGCATCGGTTCGGAGCGGGCCGTGGACGCTTTGCTCAAAGCCCTGCTCGAAGATCAGGAGTCTTATGTTCGAGGGCGCGCGGCAGAGGCGCTGGGCAGCATCGGTTCGGAGCGAGCCGTGGACGCTTTATTCAAAGCCCTGCTCGAAACTCAGGAGTCTGGTGTTCGAGGGAGTGCGGCAGAGGCGCTGGGCAGCATCGGTTCGGAGCGGGCCGTGGACGCTTTGCTCAAAGCTCTGCTCGAAGCTCAGGAGCCTTCTGTTCGATGGCGCGCGGCAGAGGCGCTGGGTAGCATCGGTTCGGAGCGGGCCGTGGACGCTTTGCTCAAAGCCCTGCTTGAAGATCAGAAGTCTTATGTTCGAGGGAACGCGGCAGAGGCGCTGGGCAGCATCGGTTCGGAGCGAGCCGTGGACGCTTTGCTCAAAGCTCTGCTCGAAGATCAGAAGTCTGATGTTCGATGGCGCGCGGCAGAGGCGCTGGGCAGCATCGGTTCGGAGCAAGCCGTGGACGCTTTGCTCAAAGCTCTGCTCGAAGATCAGGAGTTTTATGTTCGAGGGGACGCGGCAGAGGCGCTGGGCAGCATCGGTTCGGAGCGAGCCGTGGACGCTTTGCTCAAAGCTCTGCTTGAGGCTCAGGAGTCTGATGTTCGAGGGCGCGCGGCATCTGCGCTGGGCAGCATAGCCGCTGATAAGGCCGAAAATTTCGCGGCGGGATTGATGCTAGCTCTGGACGATAAGAAGAATTCCGTCCGGCGCAAGGCGGCGGAGGTGGTAGGCTATTACGTCAAGGAGCCTTGCCTGACTGAGTTAGAGCGACTTGCGGCGACCGATGAGTCGGATGAGGTAAAAGAAGCGGCGCGCGCGGCGGTGGAGAAGGTCAAGCACAAGCTGCGCTATTTCGACAAAGAGCCATGAGTCTGGGAGCAGTGCAGGAACACGATTCTGAAGTATAAAATGGAGGCGGCGATTCGGACGAGTTATGACTACGCAGGAGATCGAAAAGTATCCGGCGGTTTTGAATGACGAGTTGAGAAGGTGTTTGCGATTCTTGAAAGGCTTACTGGATCAGTACCGCGAGCGGTAGCGAGCGCGTCTCAGCGTGAAGCCCGCTCGCTACCGCTCGCGGTACTGATTCGTACTGTCATCTCAGTATGGCGTAAATTGAGTTGCAATCCTTTCTAGATTACCGCTTTGATCAGGGGTTCGGATTTCGGAGCCGATCCTCCAATCCTATAGGCCGCTCGCAGCCGGGCGCCCATCTCTTCAAATTTCGATTCGTCGTTGTAATAAGCAATAGCGAGTGGGTCGCCCGCGTTCACATGGTCGCCGATCTTGGCGTGAAGGCGCAGGCCGACGGAGTAATCGATCTTGTCTTCAAGCCTTCGCCGCCCTCCGCCCCAATCCATCACGACGCGGCCGATCTCGTCGGTCTCAATGCCGTTGACGAAGCCCGCGCGGCCGGCGGTGATCGCGCGTTGTTTGTCCGCCTGCGGCAGGAGCGCCGTGTCGTCGAGGACGCGCGGGTCGCCGCCTTGCGCCTCGACGCAGGCGCGGAAACGTTCCAGCGCCCGGCCCGAAGTGATAGCGTCGCGCGAGCGGTCGCGGGCGATTTCCAGGTCGCTCTCGACTCCGCCGACGATCAGCATCCGCGCGGCCAGTTCCAAACACAACTCGGCGAAATCGCCTTCGAGGTCGCCTCGCAGCGTTTCGATCGCTTCCATCGTCTCAACCGCATTGCCGACCCAACGGCCCAGCGGCTGGTCCATGTCGGTGATCAGCGCGACGACGCGTTTCCCCATCGCGCGGCCCGTCGAGGCCATCATCTCGGCCAGCTTGCGCGAGTCTTCGAATTCGCGCATGAACGCGCCGTTGCCAGTCTTCACATCGAGCACGAGCCCGTCAATCCCCTCGGCCAATTTCTTCGACATGACCGAAGCGCAAATGAATGGGCGGAACGGGACGGTTGCGGTCAGGTCGCGCAAGGCGTAGAGCTTTCGGTCGGCGGGCGCGACCTCTTTCGTCTGGCCGATCAGCGCGAGGCCGCAACGCTTCAACACGTCGCGGAATTCGTCGAGCGAGAGGCCGGTTCGGAATCCCGGGATGGCTTCGAGTTTATCTAGCGTGCCGCCGGTGTGGGCCAGCGCGCGGCCCGAGATCATCGGCACGGCGACGCCGCACGCGGCGGCCACGGGCGCGATGACCAGGCTGGTCTTGTCTCCGACGCCGCCGGTCGAATGTTTGTCGACTTTCGGCTCGGCCACATGATCGTGCGTGAGCGTGACGCCGGACTGGAGCATCTCTTCGACCAGCGCCCGCGTTTCGGCCTCGCTCATCCCGTTCAGGAAAGCGGCCATCAGCCACGCGGCCATCTGGTAATCGGGGATCTCGTCGCGCGTGTAGCCGCGGATCAGGAATGCGATCTCGTCGCGCGTCAACTCCTTGCGGTCCCGTTTTTTTTCAATCAGATCTTGTGGTCGCATATATCAATGCCGGAAGCTCGCGGATGTGAGCGAGCCTGATGAATTCCCTGCCCGCGAGTTCCTCTTCAGGCACGATTTCGTGCTCCCAGGTGGTCTCGTAAGGAATGTGAACAGCATGGCCGCCCATCTCGATCACGGGCAGGACGTCCGACCTGATCGAATTGCCGACCATCAGGAAGCGATGAGGGATGATCTCGTGCCTGGTGACGATAGATTGGTAGGTCTCTCTGATTTTGACCGGGACGATTTCGATCTTGCCAAAATGGTCGGCCAGCCCCGAACGCGCGATCTTGGCCTGCTGCTCGAAAAGATCGCCTTTGGTGATCAGCATCAGGTCGTGCGAGGCGGCGAGCGTCGCGATCGTCTCTTCGACGCCGTCGAGGAGTTCGACCGGGGCTTTAAACATCTCGCGGGTCAATTCGATGACTCGGCCTATCTCGGCGCCGCTGATGCGTCCTTCGGTCAATTCGATCGCCGTTTCGATCATCGAGAGCGTGAAGCCTTTGATGCCGTAACCGTAATGTTCGAGGTTGCGGATTTCGGTCTCGTACATACGGCGCTCTATCCAATCACGGTCGTGATAATGCGCCATGATGTCGAGGACCTGACTCTGCGCGCCGCGATAGATCGGCTCGTTGTGCCACAGCGTATCATCGGCGTCGAATGCGATTACGTCGAACATAAGATTATCGTGGGACAGACTTTAGTCTGTCCGCCCTCAATTCATGCTACTGACAGACTAAAGTCTGTCCCACTATGAGCGCAACCGCCTGCGCCGCAATCGCTTCGCCTCGCCCTATCGCGTCAAGCCCTTCATTCGTTTTCGCTTTAACGTTGATCTGCGACTCGCTGATTTTCATCGCTTCGGCAAGTCTCACTTTCATTTCCGAAATATGCGGCGCCATTTTCGGGCGTTCGGCCAGGATTGTCGCGTCGACGTTGGCGATCTCGAACCCTCGCTCTTCGAGCAGGCCGCGGACGTGGCGCAGAAATACGAGGCTGTCGGCGCCGGCCCACCGCGGGTCGCGGTCGGAAAAATGCGAGCCGATATCGCCGAGCGCGGCCGCGCCGAGCAGCGCGTCGGTGATCGCATGCGTCAGGCTGTCGCCGTCGGAATGTCCGAGCAGCCCGCGCTCATGAGGGATTTCGACCCCGCCGAGGATCAGTTTGCGACCTTCGACCAGGCGGTGGATGTCATTTCCTATGCCCACGCGAAACTGGCTCATAATGTCTCTGCTTAAGCGCTTAAAAGTTTTTCCGCCAGGGCCAGGTCTTCCGGCGTGGTGATCTTGATGTTGTTCGCCATGCCTTCAACGACGGCCACAGGCGCCCCGAGACGTTCGACCAGAAATGAATCGTCTGTCGCCTGCGCCGGCGGCAAATCGGCGGCGCGCGCCTCAACGTTGGCGCGCATCAGCAGATCGTAGCGGAACGCCTGCGGAGTCTGAGCGCGCCAGACGCGGCGGCGGTCGAGCGTGCGATGGATCAGCCCGTCATCGACCTCCTTGATTGTGTCGGTCGCGGGCATGGCCAGGATGGCCGCGCCGATCTCGCGCGCCCGGGCGATGACGGCGGAAATCCGCTCCGGCGTGACGAAGGGGCGCACGGCGTCGTGAACGGCCACGATTTCGGGCCGAAACTCGCTCGCCGCTTCAAGCGCGTTCAAAATCGAATCGCTGCGCTCGGCGCCGCCGGCGGCGAGGCGAACCGGTTTTCGGATTTTGTGGGCGCGAAACGCGCGCTCAAACCGTTCGACCTCTTCCCGCCGCAGCGCAACGACGATGGCGCCGATGTCTTCACACTCGTCGAACTTCCTCAACGTATGGATGATGATCGGCGCGCCTGCGATCTCGATGAATTGTTTCGGGGTTTGGCCGCCGAATCTGCTGCCGCTGCCGGCGGCGGGAATAATAGCAACGTTCATAAAGCAGTGGGCAGTGGGCAGTGGGCAGTGGGCAGTGGGCAGTGGGCAGCAAAGCGCTAATCACTCTCTACTGTCCACTGTCCACTGTCCACTGGTTCATTCAACCGACGGGGCCGGCGCCGGGAGCGGACGCGACGGGCGGTCGCGGAAATCGCCCTTAGCCTCGCGCACTTCGGTCTTCTGGTCTTCGACGCGTCCGAAAATCATCTTGCCCGCCGTGGTCTGCAGGACACTGGTCACGACCATGTCGACATTTTTGCCGATCAGGCGGCGCGCGTTGTCGACCACGACCATCGTGCCGTCGTCCAGATAGGCCACGCCCTGGTTGTATTCCTTGCCTTCCTTGAGAATGAAGACCCTCATTATCTCGCCGGGCAGCACGACTGGCTTGAGCGCGTTGGCCAGCTCGTTGATGTTGAGCACTTCGACGCCGCGCAGGTGCGCAACCTTATTGAGATTGAAGTCGTTGGTCACAATGGGCGCGTTGAGTTGTTTGCCGAGTTCGATCAGCTTCAGGTCGACCTCGCGTACGTTCGGGAAATCGGCTTCGTAAATCTGCACGTCGAGGTTGCTGTTTTTCTGGATGCGCTGAAGGATATCCAGTCCGCGCCGGCCCCGGTTGCGCTTGGCGGAATCGGACGAGTCGGCGATCTGCTGCAATTCGCGCAGGACGAATTGCGGGATGAGAATCGTGCCGCCCATAAAGCCGGCCTCGGAGATGTCGGCGACGCGCCCGTCGATAATCACGCTGGTGTCGAGAATCCTGTAGCTCTGCTTCGCCCCGCGTTCGCTCAGGATGCCGCCGAGCGCCGAGAGGTCGAGGTAGTCGCCTTTCGCCGCGCCGACCAGTAACCCGACGTAAGCCATGAAGAGCGTGAGCGTCAAGGTCAGGAAGGATTTAATCGGCTGATCCCAGTGCTGCGCGGTGATCAGGAACCCGATCAGCGTCGAGCCGATGATGCCGAGGATCGAGCCGGCCGCCGCCCCGATCAGGGTCTTCAGCGAGGCCCGCCGGATGCGGAGTTCGAAGAAGATTATACCGCTCGCCAACAACGCGCCGGCGATCGCCGAAAGCGACCTCGCCCCGCCGGGGATTTCCAGCTCCTTACCCAAGGATTCAGGAATTGGCTGAATCAGGTAGCCGGCGATGACGAAAATGACGATGAAAACTGAACGTATCAAAATTATGTCGGCTTGCATAAAACATAAGACTTTCTTTTAAGCTCGGACGATCCTCCCAAAATGAGACTCATAAATTGTGATATGAAAGACGCGGGAGGAGCGATCGTCCGATCAGTGAATGAGCAAAATTTGTGTGGAAAATCTCTGAACGCGGGCGCGATTCTAGCACGAGCTTTCGAAGAGTGGGAGAGCGCCGGGGAGAAAGAGGCGGGGCGACAAGGCGACGGGGCGACAGGGGGCGCTTTCTGTCCCATTCTCCTCGTCGCCTTGTCGCCCCGTCGCCTTGTCGCCCCGTCACCTCCTCACTCCTTAGGCGCGTAATACCCTACTCTGGCGCGCGCGACGTAGTTGGTCTTTTTGATTCGGACGTCAAGTTTGCGGAAAGAGCCGTCGCGTTTTTCGTTGGTCGAGAAGAACCCGAGGACGTATTGGGTGCGCAACCGGTCGGCGAGATCGGCGAAGGCGCGGTCGAGTTCTTTTAGCGACGCCTCATCGGATTCATCGCCAGGCCGCCTCCCGTCCGGGAGCCTGGGTTTGAACAATTCGCCGCCGGTCTCTTTGGTCAACGATTCGAGAGCGCGTTCAGCGGCCAGGTCGCGAAGGTTCTCGGAAGGCCACGGGCTGCCCGTGAAGATGGCGAAAATGACCGAGTCGGATTTTTGCGCCTGGGCTATGGATTCGAGCAATCCCTTGCTGCTGGTGGTGTCGCCGCCGTCCGAAACGATGACGATCACGCGGCGGCCTTCAGCGGGCTTGAGATAGTCGGCCGCCAGGTAAATGGCGTCGTAAAGCGAGGTCGCGCCCTGCGCCTTGAGCTGCCGCGTGGCGTCCACCAGGAGCGGGACCTTGTTGGTGAACTCCTGCAAAACGGCCACGTCGGTAGAGACCGAAAATACGGCGGCGCGGTCCTGCGGGCGGATCACGCGCTCGAAGAAACGCGCGGCGGCCCGGCGCTCGAAATTGAGCCGCTGGGCGACGCTGTAACTGGTGTCGAAAAGCATGACCATCTTCAGCGGCTGGTCGGCGTTACGGGAGAAGTTGGCGATCTCCTGCAGCGCGCCGTCTTCGAGGATTTCGAAATCTTCCGGCTTCAGATCGAGCGAGGCGCTCGGCGGAAGACCGCCGACGGTCACGACGACGTTGATCAGGTCGCTGTTGATGCGAATTATGTCCTCGCCGTCTTTCCCCTTTGGTTCTGGAGGGTTTTCGGGCAGGCGGATTTTCGGCGCAGGGCCCGGATTTTTGCGCTTGTCAGTCTTCCGCTCCTTCGGATCGGGCTGCGGGCCGCGTCCGCTTTGGCTGAAGGCCGATTGAAGCGACCCCAATATGAAAGCCCCGGCGGCAAGAAGAAGCGCCGTCGTGAAAAAGACTCTGCGGCGCCTCCTCGTCTTCGCGTCCGCGCCGGTGAACTCGCTCTCCATCTATATTCTCCTGCGAAAACTTCCTTGGAACAGCCTGAACAGGACTCACAAAGGCTCGCAAGACTTATAAGCCCCATTCATGTTCTCCGATCCGCGCCAGCCAATCTTTGAACGCTTTCAATCCGCGCTCAGTTTGAAAATGACAGCGGTCGGCTTTGCGTTTCAATAGCTTTCTCAATTCCGGTTCGATCGCCGGCAACAGCGCGAAGGTTGTATTGGCCGGCTGGAAATTTTTCCCATCGGCGTTGGCCAGATAAAAAGTCAACGACCCGGTGGCTGATTCGCGCGGCGGCGGGGAGGGTTCAAGCCCGCGAGCCAGCCGCGCCGCGTTCATCCCAGCGATCATCCCGGTCGCCATCGCTTCGGTGTAGCCTTCGATGCCCGAAATCTGGCCTGCGAAAAGAACGCGCGGATGCTGGCGCATTTGCAGCGTCTCGCGCAAAAGTTTCGGCGAACAGATGTACGTGTTCCGGTGCATCTGGCCGAAGCGGATGAATTCGGCGTTCTCCAAACCGGGTATCATCTGCAAAATACGCTTCTGCTCGCCGTATTTGATGTGGCACTGGAACCCGACGATGTTGTAAGCGCCGGCCATCAAATTCTCCAGCCGCAGTTGCACACAGGCGTAAGGCTCTCGCCCCGTGCGCGGATCGAGGAGCCCGACGGGCTTCATCGGCCCGAAGCGCAGCGTGTCGCGGCCGCGTCGCGCGATCTCTTCTATCGGCAGACAGCCCTCGAAGAACTTCTCCTCGCCGCCCATGCCCTCATGCGGCTTGACTTTCTCCGCCGACACCAGGGCGTCATAAAACCGGTCGTACTCCTCTTTCGACATCGGGCAGTTGACATAATCGTCGCCGCCCTTGCCGTAGCGCGCCGCCCTGAAGACGACGTCGTAATTGATCGTTTCGCTGTCGACGATCGGCGAGATCGCGTCGAAGAAATATAGGTCGCGCTCCCCGGTCAATCGCCCGATCGCCTCGACCAGCGCGGGCGAGGCAAGCGGCCCCGCAGCGATAACCGTGACCTCATCAGGCCTGTCGGTGTGGATAGCCGCAACCTCTTCGCGGCGAAGCTCGACGTTCGGATGATTTGATAAGGTCTCGGTCACGAGGGCCGAAAATTTTTCACGATCCACGGCGAGCGCGCCGCCCGCCGGCACGGCCGCTTCTCCGGCCAACCGCAATAGCAGCGAGCCGCCAGCGCGCAATTCGTCCTTCAGCAACCTCGGCGCCGTGTCGGCCACGTCGGATTTTAGCGAGTTGCTGCAGACCAGTTCGGCTAGCGCGCCGGTGCGGTGCGCGCCCGTGGCTCGATTCGGGCGCATTTCAAAAAGACGTACGCGCAAACCGCGTCGCGCCGCCTGCCAAGCGGCTTCGGAACCGGCCAGTCCGCCCCCTACAATGTTTATGAAACTCTCGCTATTCATTGTCGAAACTTGACGGGGTCTGCGGCGGAGATGATAGCAAATCTGGAGGCGCGGCGCAGTGCTGAGATTATGAGACAGGCTAATTAGCCTACCCCACACTGAGGTGTTTTGATTTAACTGAATCGGAGAATTTTGGGATAGCCTTTAGTCTGCCCGTGACGTTGTGTGAGCGGACAGACTAAAGGCCGTATCAATCTGAAAGGCTTACGGGCTGAAAGGCTTACGGGCGCCTCATGCGGCCTTCGGGCTGATGTATTGGTCATAATGGCGCGCCGGTTCCCAATCGCGGGACTCTTCGGCGTCCGGTTCCGGGAATCTGACCTCTATATCGATCATCTCAATTGCCTCTATGTAGACGCGGTCCAAATTCTCCGGATCGAATCCATTCCTTTGACATGCCGCGACATGGCGACGCACGATCGCGTCCACTTTCTCTTTCTTTTTCTTGGGCAACTTGTTTATCATCTTCAACGTGTCACTTGATATTTTCACCATTTGCGTCTTCCCCCTTTCCTGTATCCTAAGTTAATCCTTTATTTACCCCCCGCCGACCAATAGTGTTTCGTCATGCGGGAAGCTTATCCCAGCAGCTATCGCGCCCGCCGCTCGCGCGGCGCCGCGATGAACGTGAATATACAGAATGCCCGTAATTTGCCAACAAAAAAGTCCTTCCGAGCCAATTATTTTTTGTTTAAACCGTCCACCGCTTAACTGCGGGAGATTCACGTATACTCCGCTCAGGCCGATAATCGGCAGTATAGTAAGACGCTATCCCTTGGGTCTGTCTGTCAAGTTACAGCGCGCTGGCGTTTTTCCGGCTTTCACCACAATATCGCTTACTGTCGCGCGCGGTAGCATTAAAAATATCAACCCATCTTGACGCCTCCGAAATGGCTAAGGCAGACTCACCATCGTTTAAGTCAGGAATCAATTATGTCAGGAATCGCCCCGATTAAATTTGTCGCCATCGGCGGAGGCACAGGTCTTTCGACTCTGCTGCAAGGTCTGAAACCTTATATAGAGCCTCTGGTCTCGGAGGCGCGCTCGAACGCGCGTTCGCCAGCGAGGCGCCCCGAGAGGGCCGAGATTGGCCCTCGAATTTCGTTGACCGCTATCGTCACAGTGACTGACGACGGAAAAAGCTCCGGGCGTTTGCGCGGCGAGTTCTCGGTTTTGCCGCCGGGCGACATTCGCAATTGTCTGGTCGCATTGGCCGACGAAGACCAACTCATTACTCGGCTCTTCAGGCATCGCTTTCCCGGCAATGGGGCGATCGGCGGACATTCGCTCGGCAATCTAATCATATTGGCGCTCAACCAGATGGGCGGGTCTTTTCTCCAAGCGATCGAACAGGCAAGGTCGATGTTGGGCATCACGGCTCGCGTATTGCCTTCTACGCTCGACGGCGTAGATCTGGTAGCGCAAGCGGAAGGCAGGCTAATCCGCGGCCAGATGGCCATCAAATCGCGGAACGCGCCGATACGCGAATTAACGATCTCGCCGCCGGACGCGCGCGCCCTCGACGAAGCGGTCGAGGCGATACTCAACGCCGACCTGATCACGCTCGGCCCGGGGTCGCTCTTCACCAGCGTCATAGCCAACCTGCTCGTCCGCGGCATCGCCGATGCCCTCACCCGATCGAAGGCGAAGAAGATTTACGTTTGCAACGCGATGACAGAGTTTGACGAAACCGAAGGGATGACCGCCCTGGACCATGTCAAATATCTGCTCGCTTACGCCCCGAAGCTCAAGCTGGATTATGCGCTGTTCAATTCCGCGCCGATTTCAGCCGAGATGCTCGAACGTTACGCGGCTGAAAAGGCCGTCGCGCTCAAGCCGCCGGACGCGCCGAATGCCGACGATCCGACCTACCGCGAATCCGGCGCCATTCAATTCATCTCCCTCCCCCTCATTTCGGAATCGCGGGCCGTGCGCCATGCGCCCGAAAAGCTCAGCGACGCGATATTTGACATTTATAGCAGGGGCGGGTTTCCCTCACCCTAGCGGGTTTTCCCCATATATAGTAGTTGTACATGTCGTTGCAGCGACACAGGAGAAACAATGAAAATCAACCACGAAGAAACGAAGAATACGAAGAGGATCGAGAATCGCCATAGACGTGGCGCCGTGATTTTCTATCCTCGACTTTCTTCGTGTTCTTCGTTTCTTCGTGGTTGATCTTCCGGAGGAAGACGCAGTGAAAAGTCCTATCAATACGCTGATCCTGGCCGCAGGTCTCGGGACGAGAATGAAGAGCAGCCAGGCCAAAGTTCTGCACAAGATCGGAAGCCGTCCGATGATCGCGCGCCCGCTGCGCGCCGCAGCGGGTTTGGAGCCGGAAAACATCTTCGTGGTCGTCGGCCATCAGGCGGGCAAGGTCGAAGAAGCCGCTCGCGCCTCGCTCGCCCCCGCGGACGCCGACAAGTTGCGATTCGTCATTCAATCGGAGCAGCGCGGCACAGGCCACGCCGTCAAATGCGCGAGCGACGCGTTGAAGAACGCGAGCGGACGTTTGGTCGTCTTTTACGGCGACACGCCGGCGGTCAAGGCCGAAACCTTGCGCAAACTGGTGGCCGAACATGAACGCGCCGGGAACGCCGCCACGTTCATCACCATCCGCATCGATCCGCCTCCGGCTTACGGGCGCATCATCCGGGACGCGCGTGGCGGTTTCCTGAAGATCGTCGAGGAGCGCGACTGCTCGCCCGAAGAACGCGCGATCACCGAGTTGAATCCGGGATTTTACTGCTTCGACATCCCGCCGCTGCTCGACGCGCTCGATCGGCTCTCGCCGCACAACGCCCAGAACGAGTATTACCTGACCGACGTTCCGCAGCTCATGCTCGAAGCCGGCCTCAGAGTATCGACTGTATTCCACGAGGACGCATGCGAACTGGACGGCATCAACACGCGCGCCGAGCTGGCGGCGATGTGGAAACGGCTGCGCCACGAGACTATTGACCGTCTTATGGCCGACGGCGTAACCATAATTGATCCGGATTCGACCTACATCGACGATACGGTCGAGATCGGGCGCGACACCGTGATCCACCCGCAGGTGATCATCGAGGGCGATTCGCGGATCGGCAGCCATTGCGAAATCTATTCCTGGTCGCGGCTGGCCAACGTCGAGATCGGCGACGAGTGCAAGATTCTGAACTCCTGCATGATCGTCAGCAGCAAACTGACCGCGCGCAACACCGTCGGGCCGTTCGCCCACCTGAGGCTCCACACCGAACTGGCCGAGGAGGCCACGATAGGCAATTTTGTCGAAGTCAAAAAATCGCGCCTGGGCCGCAAAACGAAGTCGATGCACCTGACTTATCTGGGCGACGCGACCATCGGCGACCGGGTCAACATCGGCGCCGGGACCGTCACCTGCAATTACGACGGCAAGCAGAAGAACCCGACGTTCATCGAAGACGACGTCAAGATCGGCTCCGACACGATGCTGGTCGCGCCGGTGCGCGTCGGGCGCGGCTCGGTGACCGGCGCGGGATCGGTGGTCATCAAAGACACGCCGCCCGATTCGCTGGTCGCGGGCGTCCCTGCGCAGGTGAAGAAAAAACTGAAAGAGTGACCGAATGTACTGCCCACAATGCGGAACGCAAACTGAACAGAAGGCGAAATTCTGCAAATCGTGCGGGCTGAAGCTGGCGGGTCATGCGCGCCTGCTGGAAGAGCCGCGCGAAGCCGAACGTATGACTCAGGAGCAGTGGCGGCGCGAAAAGAGGATGATGGCCGGCGTCACGCTGATGATGGTCACGGCTTTCGACCTGATCATCTTCCTGATCGTCTTCGGCTCGGTCACTCTGTCGCATCTGGATGGAAAGGCGTTTCGGGCCAGTCTCATCGTGCTGTTGACTTTCTTGTTCGTCTCACTGGCGCTGGGCGCGGTCGGCGCATTCAATCTCATTTCCAGCGGATTTTTCAAGAACATCCGCGAGCGCCAGTTGCGCGCGGAACTCGCGATGCTCGAACAGAAGCGCAAAGCGCTGGAAGAAATGAACTCTCCCATCAACCAGGCGATTCCCCAATCTCCACGGATGAAACCAGAACCGGAGATGATCGACGTCACCGAACACACGACGCGAGAGCTTCGGTAATCGGACACCCCCACTTTTACAGGAGTGGTTCAGTCGCTACGGCGACGCCCAAAAATAATGAAAAGCGCGGTTCGTAGTCCCGCCTTTAGGCGGAAGCCTTTGGCGCCTCAGAATGTGATTTATAGCTTGGCCTTCCGCCTAAAGGCGGGACTACAAACCCATTTTCGGAGGAGATTTTATGTGTGGAATCATTGGATATGTGGGTAGCCAGCAGGCCGTCCCGGTCGTTATTGAGGGGCTGCGGCGGCTGGAGTATCGCGGCTACGACTCGGCGGGGATCGCCGTCATCAACGACGGCAAGATCGAGGTTCGCCGGCGCCCCGGCAAGTTGCAGGGCCTGTTGAAGGCGATACAAAACGAGCCGCTGGAAGGCCGAACCGGCTTGGGGCATTCGCGCTGGGCAACGCACGGCAGGCCGACTGAAGAGAACGCGCACCCGCACCGCGACTGCGGAGGACGGATCGTCGTCGTCCACAATGGAATTATTGAAAATTATCTCGAACTCAAACGCGAGTTGCAGGCCCAGGACCATGCCTTCCAGACCGAAACCGACACCGAAGTCGTCGCGCACCTGATCGAGAAATATCTGATTCAGGATGCAGCCGGCGGATTTGAAACGGCCTTCCGTCGCGCGTTGGCCGAGCTGCGCGGGATATATGCGATCGTGGCGATGTCAGCAGACGAACCTGACAAACTCGTCTCCGCCCGGCTCGGTCCGCCGATCGTCGTCGGAATGGGCGACGGCGAATATTTTGTGGCCTCGGATATTCCGGCGCTGCTGCCTTACACTCGCGACATCTTCTTCCTGGGCGACAACGAAATCGTCACTCTGACGCGCGGCGGCGTGCGCGTCAGCAACGGGCAGGGCGCGGAGGTCGAGCCGCAGGTCCAGCGCATAAATTGGGACCCGGTCCAGGCCGAAAAGGGCGGGTTCAAACATTTCATGCTCAAGGAGATTTACGAGCAGCCGCGCGCCATCCGCGACACTACGCAAGGCCGCGTTTCGCTCGACACGGGCCGCGTATTCCTGGACACGATGGCTATTGACCGCGCGGAGTTCGGCCGCTTCACCGACATCAAGATCGCGGCCTGCGGCACGGCCTGGCACGCGGCGATGGTGGCCAAATATCTGATCGAGGAATTGGCGCGCGTCCCCGTCGAGATCGATTACGCGTCGGAGTTCCGCTACCGCAACCCTATCCTCTCGCCGACGACGCTGATGATGGTCATCTCGCAATCAGGCGAGACCGCAGACACGCTGGCCGCGCTGCGCGAGGCCAAGGGGAAAGGATGCCGGAGCCTGGCGATCTGCAACGTGCAAGGCTCGATGATGACGCGCGAGGCCGACTGTACGGTCTACACGCACGCCGGGCCCGAGATTGGCGTCGCCTCGACGAAGGCGTTCACCTCGCAAATGGTCGCAGCCTATCTCTTCGCTCTCTTCCTGGCGCAGGAGCGTGGGACGCTCGACGATGAGAAGTTGAAATGGCATGTGTGGCGGCTTTCGGAACTGCCGGTCAAGATCGAAAAGTTGCTGAACAATCCCGAAATCGATTACGAAGAGCTGTCAAAGAAATTCGTGCTCTCGACCGACTTCCTCTACCTCGGCCGCGGCATCAACTTCCCTATCGCGCTCGAAGGCGCGCTGAAACTCAAAGAGATCTCCTACATTCACGCGGAAGGCTACGCGGCGGGTGAGATGAAGCACGGGCCAAACGCGCTAATCGATTCCCGGCTGCCGGTTGTCGTCATCAACACGCTCGACCCGAACGACGAAAAATCGCGGCTGCGCTACGAAAAGACGATCTCGAACATCCAGGAGGTCAAGGCGCGCGACGGCATCGTGGTGGCGGTCGTCACCGAAGGCGACAAGGACACGCGCGATTCGGCCAGCTATGTTATCGAAGTCCCGCCCTCGAGCGAGCTGCTGTCGCCGGCGCTCTCCG
Organism: Blastocatellia bacterium; assembly: GCA_035275805.1. Lineage (GTDB taxonomy): Bacteria > Acidobacteriota > Blastocatellia > RBC074 > RBC074 > JAJVID01. The sequence continues at coordinate 32,798 of DATEMG010000282.1, read as the reverse complement.
CCATACCGCTGCAACTGCTCGCTTACCACGTCGCGGTGCGCAGAGGCTGCGACGTCGACCAGCCGCGAAATCTGGCGAAGTCGGTGACGGTCGAGTAGGGCGCAAGTATTTTCGCACGGGCGGAATCGGAAGAGCCTTCGCGAACTTTGCGTCTTTGCGCCTTTGCGAGAGACTCGACCCGGTCCGCCCCCTTTACGAGAGGATTCTCGCAAAGGCGCAAAGACGCAAAGGTTATTCTTCAACGAGAGAGCGCCGGGATTTCCAGGGCGGCAGCAGATGTTTTTGAATCTTGCCCAGCGCGGTTCGCGGCAGGCTGTCGACGCGGATGATGGCGCGCGGGACTTTGAACGACGCGAGAGATTTGCGGCAAGCGTCCTCCGCAGCCTTCTCGTCGAATGTCTCGTCTGCGACGACGTAAGCGACGGGCAGTTCGCCCCGCAGTTCGTCCGGCGCGCCGCAAACGGCGGCTTCACGCACGCCGGGCTGTTCAAGCAACACCTCTTCGATTTCGCGCGGGTAGATGTTGAAGCCTCCGGAGATGATCAGGTCGGTCCGGCGGCCGCGCAGCGTGATGTAGCCGTCGGCCGAGCGCTCGGCCAGATCGCCCGTGCGAAACCAATTCCCGTCAGGGCCAAAGACCATCGCCTCAGCCGTCGCATCTGGCCGCCGCCAATAGCCCGCGAAGACATTCGGCCCGCTTAGGTACACTTCCCCTACCTCGCCTTCAGAGACGGGCCGCATGGCGCCGTCGAGTATCCTGACCGAGACGCCGGGAAGCGGGAACCCGACAGATCCCGCGCGCCTCTCGCCTTCATACGGATTGCTGATGTTCATCAGCGTCTCGCTCATCCCGTAACGTTCGAGGATCGTGTGTCCGAACTTCGCGCAGAACGCCTCCAACACACTCGCCGGAAGCGGCGCGGAGCCTGAGACGAACAGCCGCATCCGCTCGCCGATGCGCCGCGCATGATCGGAAGGCAGTTCCAGCAAGCGCGCGTAGATCGTCGGGACGCCGAAAAACAACGTAGGCCGAAAAGATTCGAAGAGCGCCCCCGCGCGCGTGATGTCGAAGCGTTCGGCTAATCGCATGCGACACCCGCTCAGGAGCCATACGTGGACGCCGTTGCCGAGGCCGTGGACGTGAAACAGCGGCAAGACGGCCAAATAGCGGTCTTCGCTGGTGATGCGCCAGCAGGCGAGCAGATTGACCGCATTGGCGGCGAAGTTGTTGTGAGTGAGAATCGCGCCCTTCGAGCGCCCCGTCGTGCCCGACGTGTAAACGATCGCCGCCGGGTCGTCGCCGTCGAGCGCAGTTCGTATGCGCGCGCCGTCGAGCGCGCCTGCTGCGGCGGCAAGCTCATCCACGCCCCAGATCGGAACGCCCGATGGCGCAAACTGCGCAAGCTCGCGCGTCGTCACGACCGCTTTCGGTTCTGAGTCCGCGACGATGTGACCGATTTCGCGTTCGCGGTAGAGCGCGTTGATCGGAACGACGATCACGCCGGCTTTGACGCAGGCCAGAAAGAGGTCGATGAATTCGACGCGGTTCGGCATGAAAAAGCAGAGGCGGTCGCCCCGAGAGACGCCGCGTGACGCCATGAGGCTCGCAACCCGGTCGCTCCGCGCGTCGAGATCGCCGAAGGTGAGCGTGTCGACAGAGCCGTCCGCGCGATCGTATTCGAGCGCATCAGCCGACGCGCGTCCTTTTAGGGAGAGGTCGAAGATGTCTGTCAATTGCATGGGAACAAGGATACCATTGACAATCGCGTCCGCCGCCGCCAAAAGACTCGCGCCCGCAAACAACACAAGGAGGACGCCTGTCATGAACTCCCCATAAGTCCTATTAGTCCTATAGGTCCGGCAATTTAGGTCCTATCTCCTTATCACAGGCTGAACCTGTCTTCTGATCCTCTGAGGGAAAAGCTGAGGCGCCAGTTGATCCTGATTAGTGAGGGGTTGAACCATCTGGTCGTTGGCTGGCGCCGGCTGGGGCGCCGGTCTGGCTCTTCTAACCAATCGTCGCTGCGTGGCGCCGGCCGGCGCCGAATATTTGTATGACCGGGCCGACCGGTTTTGACCAGGCTGATTATTGATCCTCATCTTTTCCGCCTCTATCCTTTCCGCGCCGGCTGGCGGTGTGAACTTCTCAGCTCTCAGATCGGGGCGCAAGGCGAGCGCGCGTTTGATGAAATCTGTCCAGATCGGGGCCGCCGCGTGGCCACCCACCATACCCAGGTTATGGTAATCGTCGAATCCGACCCAAACGACCGCCAGCAGCTTCGGGGTGTAACCGGCGAACCATGCGTCGTGCGAACTGCCAGTCTTGCCCGCCGCCGGGCCGCGATACCCCATGCTCCTGACGATTGTAGCCGTGCCGCGATCGACTGCTTCAGCCAACGTCTCGGTGACGACGTAGGCTGCTGAGGGGTGAATTACACCGGTTTCCGCAGCTGTGATCTCTTCGGTCACGCCGTCGTGTGTAATTGATTTGATTCCGAAAGGGGCCACACTCACGCCGCCGTTTGCGAACGTCGAATAGGCCCGCGCGATATCAAACGGGGTGGCTTCGAAAGCGCCGAGCGCCATCGAGGGGTAAGGTTCGGGCCGGGGCAATCCCATTTTCTCGGCGATGTCGGCCACCTTGGACAACCCGATCCGTATCGCGGCGTCCACCACTACCACGTTCAACGACCGCACGACTCCCTCGCGCAAGGTCACCGACTGATTCGAAAACCTGCCGCCGTAATTCTGCGGGTGGTAGATTTGATTGCCGAAAATGATCTCGTGAGGCGCGTCAATGAAGACGGACTCCGGCGACACGCCGTTGGCGAGCGCGGCGGCGTAAACGATCGGTTTGAATACCGATCCCGGCTGGCGGCGCGCGTCGGTGACGCGATTAAGCTGGCTTGACGCGTAATCGCGTCCGCCGACCATCGCCAAAATCTCTCCAGTGTGCGGATCAATGGCGATCAGAGCGGCTTCAGGCCTTCCGCCCCCGGTTCTTTTCGCGCGCCGGCTGAAGACGCGATCTAGTTTCGCAAGATAATTTTTCACCGCTATGTTCGCGGCCTGCTGCAGATCGGGGTCGAGCGTCGTCCTGATTTCAAGGTTCGACGCCTCGCCCTCGTCGATATTCCGGCCGGCCAGCTCGCGCCTCAGATAATCGACGAAATACTGCGCGGACGACTCATCGAAATTCCCGGCGGGAATCAGGGTCAATCTCTCCGACTTTGCGGGCTCGGCGTCTTCGGGGCCGACCAGATTTACCCCGGCCATCGCATCAAGCACTGTGTTGCGACGCGCGACGGCCGCGTCGGGACGCAGATAGGGCGAATAACGGTTGGGGGCTTGCGCCAGACCGGCGAGCAGCGCCGACTCCGCGAGCGTGAGTTCATGCAATTCTTTGCCGAAATAGATGCGCGCCGCCTGTTTGAATCCATAAATGGCAGTTATCCCGCTCTGCCCCAGGTATACGTGGTTGGCGTAGAGCGTGAGGATCTCCTCTTTGCTCATCCGCCGTTCGACGGCCACCGCCATCATCGCCTCCGCAAATTTGCGTTGATAGGTCCGCTCCGGCGTCAGGAAGTTCGTCTTTACCAACTGCTGCGTAATTGTAGATCCGCCCTCGCGGATTTCGCCGTGACGCCAGTTCTCCCACAACGCGCGGAAGATGGCTTTCACATCCACCCCCCGGTGCGAGAAGAAGCTCCGATCCTCGATAGCGATCAGAGCGTTGACCAGTGAGGGCGGGAAATCTTCGAAGTTCGCCTGAATTCCCCCGCCCATTGGAAGTGTCGCGTCGCCGCTTTCCGCAGTGAGCGACTCGGACGGTAAAGCGAAGCTCTCGAGGTCCTTTCCCGTGGCGGCGTCTTCGATTTTGACGATCTGGGATCCCTTCCTACGGTTGAATTTGATCTTGACGGTCTCCGGCGCGCTCGCGCCCCCCCCACGTTTATTCGTCCGCAATTGCGCCACGTCGCCTGCAATAACGAAGACGCCCGAAGAGAAGTGGTCGACAGGATCGCCCCATCGCCCCTGTCTATAACCGGCTCGCAGCAATCGCTCCCGCAATTCGTCCTGCGAAATCTGTTGCCCGACGCTCACGCGGCGCGGCGCGGCGTAAACGCCGGGGCGATGCCGCAGCGTCCGCTGATCCAGTCGTTCGTCAACTAACCCAGCGTAGTAAGCGTATACTTCGTAGAGTTTAAAACCACCAATGGCCGCAATCGAAATGAGAGCCGCCGCAATGACGGTCAAAATGCGGCGCTGGTTGAAATGAATGTGAGTAAACTCGGGCGCTAGGCGAATAGGGCGCGGCGCGGCGCGCAGGTTTCTGATATCTTCATCAAGAAGCCGACGCCTTCTGCCCCTTCTTCTCCTGTCGCTCATGGCCCCTCCATTCCGATCGCTCGCCGCGGTTCCAGGCGAGTTCAGAAATGAAAGGTGCAACGACTATGCCAGATAAACCATCGCATGCGCCGTATTTCATATGAAATACTACACATGGCGCAATCCAAGCGTCACTGGCTGACTTCTATCATGTTATTGACTTCCTTGACGCCGCTTGTGGCTCTGGCGATGTTTTCGGCCCTGATCCTGATCTGAGGGTTTTCTACATTCCCCGTGAGCGTGACCATGCCGTCCTTCACTTCCACCTTGGGGCCGATGACGCCTTCCGCGACATACCGTGTCTTGATCCTAGACAAAATCGCCAGGTCGCTCGCCGACATACCCGCGCCCTCTCCGGCGTCGTGATCGCCGTTTGTCTCGACCGTTATGTTATTGATGACGCGCGTTACGCCCACGGTGTTCCTGGCTATCCGCTCGGCCTGCTCTTTATTGGCGCGCGTCGTGACAATGCCGGTCAGTGTGACTACGCCGTTCATCGTATCCACGTTGATGTTGGCCGAGCTGGTCTCATTGTCAACCGCCAATTTGCTTTTCACTATGGCGGTGATGGCGGAGTCGTCGACGCTCCGCCTTTCGCAATTCGCGCTCGCCAGCGCGAGGAGCGCTCCCAAAACAATCATCAGATGTTGTTTATTCATGGCGATTCACTCAAAGCAGGGAGCGGTTTATAAAGGGATAGCGCGAAGGGCGTTATGCGCGCCCTCCGCGCCTTTTGACCGATACTCGCGTAATCACGCTCGACTTCATTCGAGCAAGGCATATGCCAATGCGCGGCGATGGACATTTTCTTATAGCTCATGGACAATCACCGGCGACGCGTATGAAATCTGTTGAACCTATTTTTGTCACGGAACTTTTCTGCCGGATTCACGGCGAGCTTTTGTCTCTGCTCAGGAACTTATCCGACGACGATTGGAGCAAACCCACGGCGGCGCGCCAGTGGACCGTGAAAGACGTCGCCGCGCATCTGCTAGACAGCGACGTCCGGCGACTCTCATACCAGCGTGATAAAGCGCCGATGGCCCCGCCCGAATCGCCGGTTGAAAGTTACCGCGATCTGGTCGATTTTCTGAATCGGCTCAACGCCGATTGGATCAGAGCGGCGCGGCGAATCAGCCCGAGACTGCTGATCGAATTTCTCGAAGTCACAGGCGCGCAAGTCTGCGAGCTTTTTAGGTCGCTCGATCCTTTCGCGCCCGCGCTGTTCGGCGTCGCGTGGGCGGGTGAGCCAGAATCACAGAACTGGTTCGACATCGCGCGCGAATACACCGAGAAATGGCATCATCAGCAGCAGATTCGCGACGCCGTCGGCGCGCCGGCGCTAACCAGCCGCAAATGGCTATTTCCCGCACTCGACACTTTCCTCAGAGCGCTGCCCCACACGTACCGGGAGACGCAAGCCGATGAAGGATTGAGCGTCGTCTTCATCATCGCGGGCGAGGCGGGCGGGGCCTGGACTTTGAGGCGCGAAGGCGGATCATGGAGCCTTTATACAGGCGAGGGCGAAGGCGCCGCCTGCGAGGTTCGGATGGATCAGGACGCGGCATGGCGCCTGTTGACTAAAGGGCTGTCGCAGGAAGAAGCCGCGGCGCGAATCGAAATCATCGGCGACGACCGCCTCGGCAAGCCGATTCTGGGAATGCTCGCGGTGATGGCCTGAAGGGATCGAGGATCGAGGATCGAGGATCGAAGATCGAGGATCGAAGATCGAGAATCTTCTTATGCGCGATGGCGCGATTTTCGATCCTCCATCCTCCATCCTCCGTCCTCCATCCTCCATCTTCCTCTTCCTCAGCGCAGTAGCTTAAAATGCAGCCATGGCATCAACGAAAGGACCACGCACAGTTTACGCCTGCCAGAGCTGTGGCAATCAATCGCGCAAGTGGCTGGGTAAATGCCCCGACTGTGGGGGATGGAACACGTTCGTCGAAGAGCGCGAACGCGCTGCGCCGAAAGAGGGCGCTCATGGTCCGCGCGGGGGGCTTCGTCTGCGCGAAACCAAGCCGGTCCCGTTCACAGAGATCGAAGCGCAGGACGATTCGCGCGAGGTCACCGGCATTGAAGAGTTCGACCGCGTGCTCGGCGGCGGCATCGTGCCGGGATCGCTTGTGTTGATTGGTGGCGAACCGGGGATTGGGAAAAGTACATTACTAAGCCAGGTCGCCGACAGGCTCAGCGCGCTTTACGGCAGCGCGCTCTATGTATCAGGCGAAGAGAGCGAGCGCCAGATCAAGCTCCGCGGCGAGCGGCTGGGCGTCAATCCGGCGGGGCTTTATCTGCTCTCCGAAACCAACCTTGAACGCGTCTTCGACGAGATCAATAAACTGCAGCCGCAGGCGATCATCATCGACTCGGTTCAAACCATCTTCTCCGAGAAGCTGGAGAGCGCGCCGGGATCTGTCTCGCAAGTCCGCGAGGTCGCGGGGCAATTCCTGCTGCTCGCGAAAAATCTGACCGTGCCCGTTTTTCTGATCGGCCATGTGACCAAAGAGGGAATGATCGCGGGGCCGAAGGCGCTGGAACACATCGTCGACACGGTTCTCTATTTCGAAGGCGAACGCCATCACAATCACCGCATATTGCGTGCGGCCAAAAACCGCTTCGGGGCGGCGAACGAACTCGGCATCTTCGAGATGACCGGCGCGGGGCTGGTCGGCGTGCCCAACCCTTCGGAGGTATTTTTGAACGAGCGCCCGATCGGCGCCTCAGGCTCGGCGGTGATCGCGGCGATGGAAGGCACGCGCCCGATGCTTGTCGAAATCCAGGCTCTGGTCAGTTCGTCGAAATTCGGGACGGGCCGGCGCACTACCCAGGGAGTCGAGATCAACCGCGTGGCGCTGCTGGTGGCGATGCTCGAAAAACGGGCCGGGTTTCATCTCTCCGGAGACGACATTTTCGTCAACCTGGTCGGAGGGATCGCCCTGGACGAGCCAGCTGTAGACCTGGGGATCGTCGCGGCGGTGACTTCGAGCTTCCGCAACATACCGATCAACGAACACACGGTCGTGTTCGGCGAGGTCGGGCTGGCCGGCGAGATTCGCGCGACTAACCACGCCGCCGTGCGTTTGCGCGAGGCCGCCCGAATGGGGTTCAAGCGCGTCGTGTTGCCGAAGAATAACCTGAGCGGGCTGCCGGAAGATGACCGTTTGGAAGTCATCGGCGTGCGCTCGGTGGGCGATGCGCTCGACGCATTGTTTTAGCGCGCTACTTTAGAGAGGAAACCCGGAGGCCGTTTTCACCCTCTCGATCTGGGCGCGGTGGCGGTCTTCGTGCTCGCCCAGCAGGACCATCCATTGATAAGCGTTGAACGGCCCTAAAGCGGGATGCGGGAACACCTGCTCTGACAGATCGACAGCTTCGAGTCGTGGTTGAATATCCGCGAAACCAGCCAGCGCCACGCGCATCTTTGCCAACGAATCCTCGACGCTCACGCCTCCCTTTGGACGCACCTGCTCAGGCGCCGGAAACGGCCCCCGCTGCTGACCGTTTTTATCAAGCGATGTGTGGCCGAGATTCAAATCGGTTTTAGTCGGCTTGGGCGCCGATTCGGCCTCCTTTAACAGCTTGTGTGTGAGCCGCAGGAAGCCGCCGTTGACGATGCTGATGTGTTCGACGATTTCTGCGATCGTCCATTGATTTTCATCTGCTCGGAAATTGGCCTGCGCCTCGGTCAAGTTCGAGACTGCGGCAATGAAACGGTCCTGCGCCTGTTCGTTCGCAGACAGAATGTCGGTAATGGTGTGATAGATCATTAAGTTGACGCTCCTCGGAAAATCTGTTCGTAGTCCCGCCTTTAGGCGGAAAGGTCAGATGTAAATCTATCCCGTGCTACCAAACTCTTCCGCCTAAAGGCGGGACTACGAACTGTCAACAATGATAATTGGAAAACCTAAAATGGCATATGGGAAATTGGCGTTGAATCATTCGGCCTTCATTCCGCTTCTCGACGCGCTCTCGACCGTCTTCAGGCTGGCGATCATCGCTGGCGACGGGCCGTCGAGCATTTGTCGAAGCCGCGCCAGGTTTTGACTGGCTTCGGCAAATTTGCCGCGCGACCGCTTGATCGCGCGCTCAAACTCGCGCGCCGCCTCTTCGAACAGACCCGCCTTAGCCATAATCACACCCAGGTTGTTGTGGCAGGCGGGGATGCCGTCTTTCGACTGCGCGACGGCCTGGCGGTAATGCTCGACCGCCTCGCTGTCGTCTCCAACGCGCTGCGATTCCAGCGCCAGTTCGAATAGAGCCTCGGCGTGCTTCCCGCCCGAGATCTTCACCGCCTGCGCGAAGGCGTCGCGGGCTTCCCGGTATCGCCGCAAATCCTGAAGTGCGATTCCCAACGCGTAAGAAGCCGATGGATATTGGCCTTCGCTCAATTCGAGCGCCGCGCGGTATTCGGCCACGGCCTCGCGCGGGCGTCCGAGCCTATGTTTGCAAACTCCGATGTTGAAAAGGGCGCGGGCCTGATGCCCGCCGGGCCAATTCAGAGCGCCCCGATATTCGAAGATCGCCAACTCGTATTGCCCGCGATGGAAAAACCCGTTCCCTCGCTCTATCGCCTCGTTTGCGTCGTTTATCTGGGCCTTGACGCCCACGGCGCCTGCCGCCAGCGCAAGGAACAACAATGTAATGGTGATTCGATTTAGCATGCTCCCTCCTTCCCGCTCTAGATCGGCGAGTATGTATAGTTAGGTTGTCGAGTGTTACTGGCTCGTCTGTTTAGCCTTCGTCCATCGCTCGAAGAGTTTGCGCCGGTTGGCCAAGATCTCTTTGGCGTTGGGGATTTTCATGACTAGCCGTTCCAGATGAATCAGGTAATCGGCTTCGCCGAAAGCTTCGCGCACTTCGGCGATGAACGGCTCGATTCTGGCGAAAATGCCTATATGTTCGGTGTTGGCCTCCAGGAACATCTTTTCGTCAATTCCGCCGTTGTTGACGAATGACGCGGCCATGTCCCAGTAAGAAGTGACCATCCGGTAATACGAACTTTGTTCCTGGCCGCTGAGCATCAACCGGATGATGTCTTTGGCGCTTTCTGGCTGAAATTCGGTCACATACCAGTTGCGCGCGCGGCGCATCATCTCGTCGCGCCGCAATTCATATAGTTTGAGGATGAGTCCTACATCCTGTTGTTTTGGGTCCATCGGGCCTCCCTTCAGTTAGAGCTGTCTGCGATTGGGTATACGGGAGCTCCGGGCGCGAGGTGTTCGCCTCGCGCCTCTTTCCTGATGGGACAAAGCCTCAAACAGGGCGATTAAACAAATCGCCCGGCGCCGTAGACGCACGCAAACCGATCTAGTTCGATCAGAGTTGGAGTGTAAGAAAAAAGCGGCAATCAATCTTTCGGTTGATTGCCGCTTTTTTTCTGCGATTGCTGAAAATTTGTTTAGCGCCGGCTCAACGCAGGTGTTCATTGCGATAAGCCTTCGGCGTCATCGCAGTGGTCTTGCGAAACAGCGTCGTGAAGTGGCTCTGATTCTTAAAACCGGCGCGCAGCCCGATCTCGACTATCGGCAGCTCGCTTTCGACCAGCAGCCGTTTGGCGAGATCGATCCTGCGCCGCGTCAGGAATTGAATAGGCGTCGAGCCGGTGGCCTGTTTGAAAGACCGCGCGAAGTGGAACGGGCTCAATTCGGCGATCTCGGCGATTTCGGCCAGCGTCAAATCGTGTTCGAGGTTTTCTTCGATGAATTCGGTCACGCGACGCAGCTTATGTTTCGGCAGCCCGCCGAGATGATATTGGAATCTTTCGCCGGCGCTCGAATAATGCCTGAGCAGATGGGCCACCAGCGTGTTGACCAGCGATTCGGCGTAAATCGCTCCGGCCGGCGCCCCGGCGTCCACTTCGGCGGCCAGCGACCGTCCGATTTGATGAACCAAAGGGTCGCCGACACTGCACTCGGCGATCAAGTCGATGCGGTCGGTCTGAACGAGATCTCTCGCCTGGCGCGCGACATAATCAGGGTCGAGGTGAATTCCAAGGTCTTCCAACTCCTCTTCCCAATACGCGGAATATTGCTGGCCCGCGGGCACTATGCTCGCCTGGCCGACGGTCCGTCTGCTGTAACCGATATTGCCGCTGGCCATCACCATCGAACCTTCGTACGATCCGGCCAACGGGATGAAGATGTGGTGCCTGTTCAAATGTATGTTTGTCGACTCGCCGGGAAGAAAGCGTCCGTGCTTGACTTTCACCCCCGGCCAGGACAAAAAATTCGCGAAGATATATGGAGACCCTCGTTGCGCAAATCTCGATTCGATCAACCTTTTTGGCGTAGACATATCCCTCTCCTATTATTTGATCAGTATTTATCAGCACCGCGAGTGATAACGAGCGTAATCAGTACCGCGAGCGGTAACGAGCGTGATTTCATCAATGCGTCGGCTGATTCGGCCACGCTCGCTACCGCTCGCGGTACTGATTAGGACTGCGGTCTGAAATAGAGAACCATGCTCGCGCCCAGCACGACCAGCAGGAACCCAAGGAAGAGCAGCGGGTTCGGCGCGGTCTTCGGCGGGTGAAGCACCATCGTGACCAACACGTTGATCACCGGCGCGCCGCCGAACACCAGCGGCATTACGTAAGTCGGCAGGCCGCCGCTCTTGAAAGCCAGGATGATGCAGACCGCGCCGACCGCGCCGAGCGCGCCGGCGCCCGTCGCCGTCGTCGCCCCGAAGGCGTTCCACCCCTGGACGGTCAACTGCCCCTGCGAGTAGAGCATGGCGACCGGTACGATGACGCCGATCAAAAAGTACGCGACGCCAACGCAAAGCAGCGAGCGAACCGGGCTGCCGAGCTTGACCTGTCCCTGATGCAACATCGCGCCGTAAACTCCCCACGAGAGGGCAGCGCCGATGGCGAACATTACCCAAAGCATAGAGCTTTTTTTCTCCTTGTTCATTTTGACCCTGAATTGTTGATATGCGGATTTGGAGCCGGAATTCTATCACGATCGGTTTCGCGCGGCAGCCCTATTTCCCGAAGCAATACAACGCGCTCTTCGTCCTCACGTAAATCTTCCCATCGGCGATCGCGGGCGTGGCGAAGACTTCGTCGTCGAGAGCGTTGACCGCCAACACATCCCATTCGCCCGAAGCCTTCACGACCGAAGCCGTTCCGTCCTGGCTGATCAAGTAGACTTTGCCGTCGGCGCCCACCGGCGAGGCGAAGTACTTGTCAATCGCGCCCTTCAACCGCCCTTGCTTGATGACGGCGCCCGTAACCGGATCGAATGAGATCAGAATGCCGCTGTCATTGACCATAAACAGCGCCCCTTGATAAAGCAATGTTGAAGGCACTTGCGGCACCGGGCGTTGATACTTCCAGCGGATCGCCTTGTCGGTCATGTCTCCTTCGCCGCCGAGTTTGATCGCCAGCAACCCATTCTCCGACGCCATCATCGCGCGGAAGATCTCCCAATCCCTGGCGTTGAGCTTCTGGTCGCGATCCAGATCGAAAGCCTCGAAGGCGACCTTGAGTAAGAAGCCCATCTTGTCGCCGCTCGCCCGATCGACTTTTTCGAGTTCAGACTTGGCTATCACGCCGTCTTTGTCCTCGTCGTATTTCGCCAGACCTTCGGCGAGGGGAACGGTCGGGATCTGCTGGCCCGGTTGATTCTGTGGGAAGCCCCAGCCGTTGACGTACAAATATTCGTTGTCGTAACTGACGACCGACTTCATCTCGCAAGCCAGCCCGCGCACCCACCAGACGCGCTTCCCGTCGGCCACAGAATAGGCCGAGAGTTGAAACGATTCGGGAATGATCAACTGCTTCGCGCCCTGCTTAGGTTGATAGAGGGTCGGCGTCGAGTAACCGGAAATGACCTGGGGCCGATCAATCTTCCATTTAATTTTGCCGGTGTTCTTGTCCACGGCCAGCAGGTAGGCCCCGAGGTCTTGATCCACGGGCAGGATCAGCTTGTCGTCAACCAGGGTGGGCGACGCGCCGTAGCCGTAATAAATATTGAACGGCCCCAGCGGCGCCCGCCACTTCTCCTTGCCGCCGGCGTCGAATGCGATCAGCCCAAAATCCTGAAAGAATGCGTAGACGTTCTCGCCGTCGGTGACGGGGCTGGCCGACGCAGGGCCGTTGACGTTCTCAAGGCGGCCCTTGTGCGCGCGCGGGATTTCACGCCGCCACAGCTCTTTCCCCGTCTTGCGGTCGAGCGCGATGACAAAGAGTTGGTAATCGGCCTTGTTCTTCGGGTCAATCTGAGTATGGGCGGTGACGTAAATGCGCGTGCGGGCCAGCACCGGCGACGAATGACCCGGCGGCAGCGCGGTCTTCCAGACGACGTTTTTCTCGGGGCCGAACTCGGCCGGAAGGTTCGTCGCGTCGGAAACGCCCGTGCCGTTAGGGCCGCGGAAACGCGACCATTCGTTGTCGTTCGCGATTGCCTGGCCGCCGCAAAAAAGAGCGATAATGAGCGCAGGGATGAAACGCGCTGACATACATTGTTCTCCGTGATTAAAGTGTAGTTGTATGACGCCCCAGCATTGTGCGGCGCCGCGGACCGACAGGCAAGGAGAGTTAACAAAGACAGCTACGTAACCGGCGCGACCTGGCCGAAGCGCCGCGTATCGCCGAGCGCGGCGAAATAGGCTTGCGTCTGTGCGATCGCCATTTGGAATGCGCGAGGTGGTGTTTGGCGCAAGGCGATCGCAACAAAGCCCGCGAGCATCGGGCGACGGCCAAAACGATGGTCGAGTGGATAGGCTGGCATCGGCGGGACCGTGAAGACGATCAACTCCTTTTCCGCATCAAAAACAATCAAATGTAGTCGCAAGACCTCCAGCGCTGGGAGCGCGATCGGTTCGTGCGGCGCCTCTTCATAAACTTACTCCGGTTACCACGGAAACATCATCTGCCGCTCAGCACCTTGACTCTCGCCACGAACGCGCCAGTGTTGTCTTTGAGATTGCCCTCGTTGACGCTCAGGAAGAGGATGCCGTTGTGGGGCGCGACGAATGCGATCGCGCTGCCCACGAAGATGAAATCGTCATTGTCGTCGCCGATGACTGCGATCAAGGATCCGGTAGGCCGAGCGGCGACCAGTTTGCGGCTATCGGTGAGTGAAATGCCGTCCGGGCCTGTACGCTGGCTGTCACCCAGGTCGACTTCACCGGTAGCGGTTATCACAATGCGCTGTCCACGCTGGAGTCGGATTTCAGTGCTGGTCCAGTCGGCCGCGGCCGCGACGCTGACAGTTTTTTCCGCAATCACTGCTAAAGAGCCCCCGTTGTCGGCGCCAGGCGGAGGCCCCGGCTCAGGCGTCGCAACCTCCGGAGCGGGGTCGCGCGGGATTCCGCTGCGCGGAGGCGCCTCCGTCGGCTGGCTGGCTCCTGTGGGTTCGGCGCGGCTGGGTTCGGCGCGGCTGATCGCTCCCTGACCGCTCTGATCGAACTCGACACTCTCGACCTCTTCGACTGGAACCACGTGCTGTGAAATGGCTCCTCCGATGTATACCTCGATAGTGAATTTGCGCTGAGTGTACGAAACGACCTTGCCTTTCAGTACGCTACCGTCTCTGAGTTTGACTGTATCCGCAAGGGAGGACGAGCCGATCAATGAAACAGCCGCGAGACAGATGATCAAACTGACAACTGGCTTTCTTAGCTTCACACTTACCTCCTACAATGAAAGCCTGGCCACACGCCAGGGCCCGGTTGCTGACGTAATTGCAAGAGTCGAGGGGAGGCGTAGCTTAGCACAAAAAAGACGCGTTGACACCGAAGCCCAATGAGAGAAGAAGAGACGGGGCGACGAGGCGACTCACGCGACGGGGCGATGAAGAGAACGGGAGAAAGTAGCGTTGCTTTCTCCCCCATTCTCCTTTTCGCCCCGTCGCCCTGTCGCCTCGTCGCCCCGTCTCTCAATAAGTCAGGGGTCGAAAATTAGAATGGAGGGGGCCTGAAAAGATTTGGAAAAAACGCTATGAAGAAAAGCTAAAGCTTTCTTGACTCGCAAGGGGCGAGTGAATATACTCCGCTTGCTTGTTGGGTTTTGATCAAGTTTATTCTCTGACCAACAGCATGAACCCTGCATAAATCGGACCCCAGAGGCTGCTCTCAGCAGCTATGTACGTCATCATAATTTGGTTTTGTCTGTACTGGGTTTCTGAAGCAATAGTTAGACTGAGTTTTTATCATTTGCTGGCTCCTTTCGGTTTCTGACGTTTACCTCCCTCCTTCTCCTGCTTGATTCCCACGATGCGGAACACGTATCGTGGGATTTTTTTTCCCCGAATAAATTATTGTCCCGGCTTCGGGTCGATCTTTTTGTCCTGCTCGGCGCCGGGGGCTTCGTCTTTCGGCGCGCGATAGAAGCGTCGCGCGCGCACTACTAGGTCGGAATTATTGACTCCGACCGCGATCGTGCGGTAATTGCCGTCGCGCCGCTCGTTGGTAGAGATGTAAGTCAGCGTATATTGATTGTGTAATTCGTTCGCGATGAGTTGGAAAGCGTAGCTAGTGCTCTCAATGGTTTCGGCTCGGAAAGGCAGTCCGCCCGATTGAGCGGCCAGTGTGCGAAGGAAATCCGTCGCGATCAGGTAGCGATCACGAATCGGTTGCTGGCGTTGGCTGTTGACGCGTGAGGACGGAGGGGCGCCGGGAGTCGACGTCGGGGCGCCTTCTTTGGGTTGGGATGTATTCGATTTCTCCTCTGATTCGGATTTTGACTCCTCGGATTCCGGCTTCGGCTTTTGTTGCTGCGTGTCCTGCCATTTCAGGCCCGAGCGCGGCGCGAACTTACTGCCGATGCCCGGTATATACACCGGTTTCGAGGCGCCGTCGTTGCGCGTTTCGTACTGGACCGCATAAGTGATGATTCCGGCGCTCGCCGCCAGCTCGATCGCGCTTTCATATGTCGCCTGTTTGCTCGCGGTGTCGACGCCGTCCGTCAGCACCACAATGGCTTTTCTCCCCTGAATCTTATTCATCTTCTCATTGATGGTCAGGTGGATCGCGTCGTACAGACTCGTCATGTAGCTGCTCTTCAGCGACTTGACGGCGCGTTCGAGTTCAGCGTGGTTGCTGGTGAAATCGCATATGAACCGTACCTTTTCATCGAAGCTGACGACCATGATGCGGTCGTTCGGCAGCAGTTGCTTGATGAAGGTCTCGGCGGCTTTGCGAATCTTGCCGAGTTTGTTCTGAGTGCTGCGGCTGGTGTCTATCAGCAGCGCGACGCTGAACGGCGCTTCGGTCGAAGAAAAATCCTCGATCCTATGCGGGGCGCCTTCTTCGCGCACGGTAAACTCATTGCGAGTCAATCCGGTGACGAAGCGGCCGTAGCGGTCTGTGACGATGACGGGCACCGTCACGAGATTTGTCCCGATTTTAATGCTCGGTTGCTGCGAATCCTGCTGTGGCTTCTCTTCCTGTCCCTGTCCGAAGACCGGGAGAGCGGCGGCAAATAAAGTCAGAACGGCCAGAGCCGTCCGCGTCCAGAGCGACTGGGGATACATAAATCTGTTCATAAAAGCATGACTCCTCGCGCCTGAGATTTTACTTGACTGCCGGACCGGAATCAAAAGCGACGGGTGATTAAAGCCGGACGGTCTCGCCCGGAACGCCCTGACTGATGTTAAAATAACCCACTCTCGCACACTCCCTGATTTTTATGATTTTATGTCTCTCGAATATGCAATCGAATATCCTTGCGAGATGCGGCGACTATACGGCGAACAGACGCTGCGCGCCCTGGGACGCGCCGGGTCGCTGGTTTCGCAGATCGTCAATATGGCGCTGAAAGACGACCGCCCGCCATCGGAAGAGAGTGTCAGATTCACGACCGAGCTCTCGGAGGAGCTGGAAATTACGGAGCGGGTGGCCGAATACTGCCGCACGCGATGCCCCGCGCACATCGAACAGAACTTCGATTATGACTCCGACGAAGACGAACTCGGCTGCGAGGACGAGAGTTTGAACCCGCCTCAAGGAGCGTCGCGCGGCGAGGCCATCGGATGTCTGGGCCGCATCCGCTACCCAATCGAGGCTCGCTTCGAGCGTTTCCTGGCCGATCGCGCTCAGCTGCTGAGCGATACCTTGCCACAGGAACAATGGCCAAATCTGCTTCTTATTCTGGTCGATCCCGAATCGCCGTTTGACGGCGAGGTTACTAAGGAGTTGAGACGCGTGACGACTCCCGAAGGATTGAGGTTCTTCGAGATGCGTACGCCAATCTCCCTGGCGCGCAAGGCCGCAAAACTGACCACCGATAATCTTTTCGACCTGCTCGCAGGATTCGCCGCCTCCGACGACGGGGCTTTAGGTTATCAGCGAGAACTGCCGGTAATGGCGTTGTCAGACTACGCGGAGTTTCTGGAAGCCACGTTGATCAACGGCCTTACCCCAAGCGAACGAGCGCGCCTGCACAACCAGGGATCCACCTACGCTCAATTCGTGAGATTCACTAAGGCGGTCAGACTGGCCGAATCGCTTGGCGTGCGATTGTTGATGGACTGATCCATCAGTTGACGGGTTGAACCAATGTCGCGGCGGTCATTTCAGGAACTGTCTGCGACTCCACGTCGCGTTTGATGGCGTCGAGAATGCCATTGATGAATTGTGTCGCTTCGTGGGTCGAGAATCGCCTGGCGATCTCCAAAGCCTCGTTGATCGCGACTGTCATCGGTGTGGTAGGTTGGTAGAGAAATTCAAAGATGGCCAGCCGTAGTAGATTCCGGTCGACTATGGCCATTCGCGTAATCCGCCAGTGTTCAGTGCGAAGGCGGATCAACTCATCGATCTCACCGAGATGGGAGATCGTTCCGGTGACCAGTTCGTTGGCGAAGCCGCGCACATCCTCGGCGGCTTCCGCCATCTCCCCCCAGTAAGTTTCGATAAGTTCCTCGACAGACGAATGAGTCACGTCGTAAGAAAACAGCATTTGCAGCGCGCATTCGCGCGCTCTACGCCGAGCTCCCATATTTTTTTTACAACTTTAGTTAATAGTTTTTATATGTCCAGGTCGATGAGATCTGGGGGACGGAGACGAGCGTTGAGTGTTTTGTACCGGGGGATTCAGTTTCAAATCACTCACAGTGAGTATATTGAGCGGAGTTGATGCGGTCAAGATAACTATAGGTTGTCCCTCGTATGGGGGCCAAATTCAAAGCACGCGAGATTGATATAATAACAACTGTGGATTTACTCGGATGTTACTGTCTGGCTTGGATTACTCGTGACAATTGGTAGCATCTTTTAGACAATTATCGTTACTATTCAAATCTTGCTTGTTTTCGATATATATATTTTCGCGGCGCCGCTTTCAACCGATTATAAAGATACCGCGGCTTCCCGCGAGGCCGACGGGAAAATTTAGCGATGCAGAGGATACAGAGCTCAGACAAATGCGTCAATGGTTTTGTATAGAATCGCTCCTAGTTAATTTGGGCGCCGCGATCAATAAAACTGTCGCAACCATTCCGGCCAGCGTCCCCCAAATCAGCGACGGCAGTCCCGCATAACCTTGCCCTTTGGTCAGAAGTTCGAGCGCGAATGTCACTGCCACTGAAACTAGAGTCGCGGCGATAGCCGCGTGCGCCGTCACGCGTCGCGAATAGAGACCGAATATCAACGGCAGCAGCAGCGCCGCCGCGAGCAGAGTGTAAAAGATTTTCAAAGCGGAGATTACCGAATTGAACCAGATGGCCAGTCCCGCCCCAATCGCACCGCAGCCTACCGCCGTCAGCCGCGACACTCGCAACAGGCTCTTGTCGTCAGCGTCAGGTCTGATGAATGTTTTGTAGAGATCTTTGCTGAGCGAAGTAGTAAGCATAAAAAGCACCGCGTCAGCCGCGCTAAGCTCGGCCGAAAAGAGCGCCCCCAGCAACAACCCGCCCAACCAAACGGGCAGCGCCCCTGTCAGAAGCGCAGGCAACGCCATCTCTCTGTTCCCCAAATCAGGAAATTGACTGCGCGCGATCACTCCCATCAACGCCGGTATGATGGCGAAAGCGAGCAGGCCCAGCGCGTTCAATCCCACGCCGCGCCGCACGGCGCTTTCGTCACGCGCGCCGAACAATTTCTGCAACAGCCCAGGCGAAACGATGAAAGAGGGCGTAAGCAGCGCGATGTAACCAAGCGCCCCCGATAAGCCGCCGCCCATAAAGTTGAAATATCTTTCTGCGTCGGGCGCGCTGGCGCCGGCCAACACGCCGGCTCGTATCACGCCCCAGCCTCCCGAAGCCGTGAGCAGGAAGATCAACGCCAGCGTGAAGCCGGACAACTTGACAATCATCTGGATGACGTTGACACGCGCAGTCGCGTGCAAGCCTCCGGAGGCGAAATAGGCGGTGATCACAGCGGCCGCCAGCAAACAGCCTTCGATTCTGCCCAAGCCCGCCGTCACTTTGAATATCTGCTCCATCGCGATCAACTGTCCGGCCAGGATCGCCAGCGCCCCGAACCACAACAGCGCAGCGACCAGTCCGCGCATCGTCCGGTTGTAACGGAATTCGAGATAATCGCCGACAGTGTACAGATTGTTATCCCGCGCGATGCGCCATATCCTTGGCCCGACTGTGAAAGCGAGGATCAACGACCCTATCCCCGCCGACCCGACCCACCACCAGGCAGACAATCCGTCGCGATAGCCCAATCCCGTCGCGCCGACCGTCGAACCGGCGCCGATGTTGGCCGCCAGCAATGTCGAAAATATAAGCCCTGCGTTCAATTCCCTACCGGCGACAAAAAAATCGCCGCTCTTACGCACGCGTCGGGAGAAGATTACGCCGAACGCGATCATCAAAGCCGCATAGCCGATGAGGATGAAAAGGTAGGTCATTGCCAAATACTGCCAGCGCGCGCGGTAGATGACAAACTAAAAAGCCGCCGACTTTTCACAGTGAGATAGACTGATGGTCTTTGAGAATAATGTGGCGCCGCAGTAGCGGCGTCTATACTTCGCGGCCTTTGCGTCTTTGCGCCTTGGCGAGAACCGCAGCCCAAATGAAGAAGCCCATTTCTCGCAAAGACGCAAAGGCGCGAAGGCGCCGCCATTTATTTCTCAAAGACCATCAGTCTGTACGTCATAATTCAAGGTACGGACAGACCGAATTCTTTCCCACTGTTACGATAAAAAAAAGCCGCCGACTTTTCAGCCGGCGGCTTTCTAAATCAAAACCGTCAAGAGATTACCGCCTCCCGTAGCGGTCATATTCACGGTAGCTCCGAAAATAACCCCTGCGAAATCCTTCTCGATAATCATGGTTGCCGTTACGATAATGGCTGGAGTTATTGGGGTCGGGACGCCTGTTCGTGCGAGCGTCTCTCTGCCCTCTGTCCAATCCGTCGCGATAGCCTCTATATTCCTCCCTGCGTTCCCGACGATCGTCCCAGCGGTCGTCGTCCCAACGATCCCGTCTCCGGTCATCCCAGCGGTCATCCCGGCGGTCACGGCCCCATCCCTGCGCCTGAACGGTGGACAGACTCGATAGACCAGGAGCGATAACAAAGCCTACTGCAAGAGCCAACGAGAATGCGTACTTCTTTATATTTTGAATGTTCATTTAGTTAGTTCCCCGGAGTGTCTATCAGAATGCGTGAGTGCAACTGTGCCGAGGTCTCCTTTCGCCGGACATGTATTGCGACCGGCGTACCACACGGATTCGCATCTCGATGGCGAGCAGAAATTATTCTTCCTAAATGATATACGATTTCGCGGTGAATTTTGGAGAAAGGACCAGCGGCTTCGCCCGCATACCATATAGTATAAACTCAGGTCTAAATGGAATTGCTTCTGGACGAGGTTGAGGATTGAGGATTGAGAATTGAGGATTGAGGATCGATATAGATTATCCGTGGTTTCCTAACTTCGATCCTCGATCTACTACACTCGGCATTCCTGGCTTCACTTCACTGTGTAGTCCCACTGCCGCCCGGCGCGTTCGACTAATGCCGGCAAGTCTTCAGCCAACAGGTAGCCGTCTTTGACCAGTTTCAATCCCGCTTCCGCCACCAGGCCGAGGTAGTGGGCTCGGCTCGTATATCGTTCTTCCAGCGACAATCGCGGATCGCCCGTGCGGTCGCGCTCGGACTTTGTCTTTGCGAAGGGAATGTATGAACCGGCGAAGTCTACCAACTGATCAGGCGCGCCAGTCTGCGGGTCGCGGGGGTTCCAACCGGTATAAGTCGCCAATGGCGCGGCGACTTCTGGCATTTTGATTCCGCCGATGTCGATGCCGTCCTGATCGACCTGCGGCGCCATCACCGAAAACGGCTTGCCGATGCGCGGCGGTTCATTTGTGACGACGCCTTTTGTTTTGAATCCCGAGCCGTAATCGACGCGCCAGGCTTCGTGAATCGTGCGAGGGAAATTGACGCCGGGGATTTTCGGGAATTTGATCGCCTGCGGGCTGACGAGCGATCCGTCGGCGATTTTGGCGTACCGGCTCGGCGGCGGTTGCGTTCCGTCTTTCACCCATGCGTCCAGCGCGACGAGCAGGGCTCGCATCGACCATGAATAGTCGTTCGGGCTGGCCAGGTTCTGCGTCTGATTTTTGTTCGGCGGGAATTGACCCGGCCCATGCTGACCGCCTACGAAATAGTAGACGCGCACGTTCTCCGGCAGCGGCGCGTCCGCTTTGCCGTCGAGGCCAGTGTGAATCAACGACGCCGCGCGCCCCCAATATTCATAGGACGAAAACGTGTAGAAGATTTTCGGCGCGACCTTCTGTTTGATCGCCAGCCCCAGAATGCCGTCTTTCTCGCCCGTCTCAGGGTCAGTCTGCTCCAGATCGGCGAACGGGAAGATGTCGGTCGGGTAGAAGAATGTCGAAAATGGGCTGGCGTCGCGGGACGGCTCGGCGAAGCGATGATTGAAGCTGCCATGCCCTCCGCCGGCGACGTGCGGGTTGACGGCGTCGAAGACCTGCCTGTCTTTTTCGTCGGCGTTGAAGCCTTGATAGACGAAATGGCGAAGGTAGCGGCCCGATTGCGAGATGCCGAAAGCCAAAGCGCGTTTGACCGACGCCATGTCGTTGCGCTCGTATTTGAAATACGACGCCAGGTCGCGCGTCGCCGCAAGGCCCAATCCCACGACCGCCGGATTCTGGACGCGATAAACGACCTCGTAAATCTTGCCTGGCTCGAATCCACCCTTGACATAGATGCGGGTCGGGTCGGGAACGGCTTGCCCGTCGACGAAGCGCGCGAAACGCCAGTCGCCTCGCGGAATCACACGTCGCTCGCCCAACACCGCGTCGCGTACCGTCAACTTGTACTCGGCGCTGTCAGGCTCGATCGCGGGTTGCGCCTTCTGGCCGCGATGACCGAGTGAGGCGTCGAAGACCTTCGTGGCAAAGACGAAATCCGATCTTACCCAACCGGTTATGGGCTTGCCGTTGTCGGTCGCCACAGGCGCATAGAGCCGCAACGATTGCTCGCCGTCAGCCACGTCGAACTGCCAGCCCAGCCAGACCAGCGTAAAGCCGCGCCGCATCAAAAATCCGTCGCCCATCTCAGCCTCGGTCGTCGGGTCGGCCGAGCCGCGCGCATGATTGAAGAAGCGAACCATAGCCTTGCCGCCTCGGTTCGGAATCTCGAACAGCGCGGCGCCGGCGCCACGATTCAAATCCTTCGGCCTGAGGATGTAGAGATCGGCGGAGAATTCGACCAGGCCCTGCTCGTTGCGCGGCGCCTTGTCGATATCGACTATGACCTTATTGTGCGGATTGTTCGGGTCGACGGCGAAGTGGACTTTGGCGACGATCTTCTCGTAAGCGCCCGCCAGCCCAAACTCCTTGCCGTTGAGCAGGTCGGCGCGGGAGATGATATCTATGCGGGTGACGCCGGCCTGTGCATTAAAGAACGCGAGCGCCACCAACGCCAACGTTCCTAACAAATGATGTGGATGATTCATTTTCATCTTCATTGCAGTGTAAAACTGAAGGTCAATACGTCTTATTCATCTTATGATGGCGCAGGGGGGCGTATTCCGCGCCCAATCGCCTCGATTATGACGCGGGCGGGGAATACCCGCCCCTACACTGTTGTCACATTTATTTTCATAGGCCGTCAGGCGCCGCCGCCAGCGAACAAAGTTTAGCATGACATTCGGATTACGCCGTCTTCATCTCCGCCACGCTCGGCAATCCCGAAATTCCCTTCGCCGCTTTCACCGCCCTCACTACCGCTTGAGCCATCGCCTCCGCCGCGAGCGCCCCGATCAAGGCCACGTTCGGTTGCCGCGATGATTTGCCGGTAGCGAGGGCGAAGATCGTGTCGCCGTCCGCCGGCGTGTGAACGGGATTGATCGTGCGCGCCAATCCGTCGTGGGCCATCTGAGCGACCTTCGTCGCCTGGGCTTTGTCGAGTCTTGCATCGGTCGCGACCGCGCCGATTGTCGTCGCCGAGCCTCCGAGCAAAGGCGGCAGGGGTTCGCCGCGAAGGATTGCGTTCATCGATCCGAGCAGCGCCTTGCCATCCTTCGTGCGCGCGCCCGCGATGACTTTGCCCGCGCCCGGATCGATCACGTCGCCGACGGCGTTGACGGCCACAATGGCGCCCACGGTCAAACTCGATTTTCCGTCGCTTAGCTTGATCGAAGCGGCTCCGAGCCCGCCCTTCATGGCGCGATCCATCCCGAAGAGTTTACCCACGGTCGCGCCCGCGCCGGCGCCGACGTTGCCTTCGGCGGCGCCGTCCGCCGTCGCGGCCTTACAGGCTCTGTAGCCCGCTTCGGCGTCGGGCCGAATTTTCGGATCGCCGACTCCAAGGTCGAAGAGGATCGCCGCCGGAACAATCGGCACGCGCGCAACCCGCGTGTCGAATCCGATCCCATGCTCTTCCAGGTAGCGCATCACTCCGGTCGCCGTGTCGAGTCCGAACGCGCTGCCGCCCGACAGAACAACCGCGTGAACTTGCTGGACAGTGTTGATTGGGTCGAGCAGATCGGTCTCGCGCGTGCCGGGAGCCGCGCCGCGGACATCGACTCCCCCGACCGCGCCCTCCTCGCACAGGATCACTGTGCAGCCGGTCGGACGGCGTGAATCGGTGAAGTGGCCGACTTTGATTCCGACGACGTCAGTGATCGAGCCGCGTTCATTTTGGACAAGAGGATTCAAACTCATGGCGAATTCCAGTTCATTGATAAAGGCGAATGGGGTAGCGGCGAGGCCGCCCCGCAGAATGTCGCGTCGCGTTGTTTTTCGCATAAGGGCGGAGACATACGCCCTCCCTCACGGTCGGGCTACTACGGGTAATCATCCGGCAAGTGAAAAGGCGGCTCGAGCCTGCCGACTCAAACCGCCTTCGCTTCTGGTTTCGTCGATGGTCAGCTCACGGCTGACCTAGTCGTGAACCGTTCAACCACGGCCTTCCCAGCCGCTTTGTTTGTAGACTCCGTCGACGACGATGACGGGCACCGTCGGATCGTTGTCGGAGTACGCAAACATCTCTTTGCGGTATTTCGGGTTGTCCTGCGCGTTGCGTTCCTCGAACGGGACACCATGTTCCCTGTGCCAGGCCATCGCTTTCGAGCAGTAAGGGCAACCGGGTTTGGTGTAGATCACTACATTAGCCATGTTTCCCTCCTCCAAATAGGATTTATAAGGCTCATAGGCCCTATAGATCCTATTTTATCAAATCATCTTTGATCAATCTGTATGTATTTCAAATCCATCTCGCCGGTGTATTCGGAACGCGGGCGGATCAGTTTGTTGTTACCGAGTTGTTCGAGCACGTGCGCCGTCCAGCCGGCGATTCGACTGACGGCGAAGATCGGCGTGTAGAGGTCCACAGGGATGCCGAGCATGTAGTAGGTCGAGGCGGAGTAGAAATCCACGTTGGCCCGGATAGGTTTCTGCTTCCTGGTCATCTCCTCGACGACGATCTCTTCGATGCGATGCGACATATCGAACCATTTCGTGTCGCCCTGGCGTTTGCCGATCTCCTTGGACATCCGGCGCAGATGCGTGGCGCGCGGGTCTTCGGTGCGATAGACGGCGTGCCCGATACCCATAATCTTTCCGCCGGCTTCGAGTTTATCTTGCACGTATTTGTCGACCCTTTCGGGCGAGCCGATCTCGAGCAGCATCTTCATGACCTGTTCGTTGGCGCCGCCGTGCAGCGGTCCTGACAATGCGCCGACGGCCGATGTGATCGCGGCGTACATGTCGGCGAGCGTCCCGGCGGTCACGCGCGCGGCGAATGTCGAGGCGTTGAACTCGTGGTCGGCGTGGAGGATCAACGCGATGTCGAACGCGTGGGCTTCAACGTCCGTCGGCTCTTTGCCGTTGAGCATGTAAAGGAAGTTAGCGGCGTGTGACAGTTCCGGCTTCGGATCGAGCGGATCCTTGCCGTTGCGGATGCGGTCGATCGCGGCCACCAGCGTCGCAAACCGCGCTGTCAGTCCCTGAGCCCTGCGCCGGTTGGCATCGAGAGAATTGTCGCTGCGCTCGGGGTCATAAAACGCCAGGGCCGAGACGGTCGTCCGCAGCGCGTCCATGGGGACGGCGCCTTTCGGAAACGACTTCAACATCGAAACGATCTCTGCGGGAAGGGCGCGGTCGCCGACTAGCCGGTCGTTCAATTCGTCCAGCTCTCTGCGCTTCGGCAGGCGCCCGTTCCAGAGAAGAAAGACCACCTCCTCGAAGGTCGAATGCTGAGCCAGATCGTGAATGTTGTACCCGCTGTAAGAGAGGATGCCCTGTTCCCCGTCAATGTAGCAGATGCTGCTCGGCGCGGCGACCACGTCGCGCAAACCGGCGCCTGCGCCCCCGCCTGAAGTGGATGCTGGTTTCGTCATAGTTGATTCATTCCTATTACGGTTTCGGTTTCGGCGCCGGGAGCACGGTCGCCACTACCTGCGACTCGAACCCACAGCGAGCGTGCGATCCGTCGCAGAATGGTTTGTTGTTACTCTGGCCGCAACGGCAGAGACTGATGATCGTGCGACCTGCCAGGTCGTATTTGTTTCCGGCGCCGTCGTAGATCTCGATCTCGCCCTCGATCTTCAGCGAGCCGTTATTGTTTACGGTAATTTTCGTCGCCATAGATTTAATCCTGTGGCGCGGGCTTTAGCCTGCGCCTGCCATACAAACTCCCACACCAAGGTTAGTCGTTTTGGCGCGGCGCGGGCCTTGGCCTGCGCCGGCGCTACAGCGTAGGCTAAAGCCCACGCCACCATTAGTTTACGCGCCCTTCTTCGAGGCCTTGAGCGGGTTGATCGGACGAGGCGCCCGTTCCTTGGCCAACTGATCGGCGTACGCCTTGCAGTCATGGTTGTCGGCCTTATCTTTCATCCAGGTGTTCACATTAACCGTGTGAGGCAACATGGCGAAGATCGGAAATTTTTGATTGCACTTCTGACAAAATACGCTGTAGCGTTTGACTGTCGCCATAATCGAATGACTCCCTATGTTGATATTGATAAATTCGTTTCCGGTATTTTCTCTTTGTTCCGGAGGGACGCCGGATGTTCTCCTCTAGCGCCTCCGGCGCCAATAACCTGTGTGGAAAACTCAGGGCTTGAGTATACACCGGGGCCTAATTCTTGGCCTAACGTTCCCCAACGTCAACCCACCGGCGCTCCTCACTAGAGCGCCTCACGGCGTCGAGGACTTCCTGGCAGCGCAGGCCGTCGGTGAAGGTCGCAGCGTGCGCGATCTCCGCGCGGTCTTCGCGCAAAGCCTGAACGGTCTCACGGGCCAGGTGATAGAAAGAGCGCGCCCAGATATTGTTCGGAAGGATTGAAATTTCTTGCGCGCGGTCCCCCAAGGACAGGTCCTCGAAGGAGTGGTTGTATCCGAGCGCGCCCGATAGGGTCTCTTCGCCGTCCAGCACCAGCGTTCCCAGGCTCCCCGCCGCGCAGACTTGATTTTTGCCGCCGCTCGCATACATCGCGGAGAGCGAAACCACGCCGCGCGCCGCGCCCGCGCGCCGACCCCTGTCATGTGGGATGAGTTTTATCAAGAACGAGCAGTAATCGTCGGTTTCGTTCGGCCTCATCTCGCCGCTGACCGGATCTTTGCGTTCGTGGACCAGCGTCTCGACCGCCCCGCAGACCGACTCGATCTCACCGAAGAGCCATCGCACGGCGTCAATCGCATGCGACCCCAGCGCCCCGAGCAACCCTCCCCCCGCCGACTCCTGCGACCACCAGTTCCACGGGCGCAGCGCGGAATGACGAAACCCGGAGGCGATGACAATATTAATGTGGTAAAGATCGCCCAGGAATCCGTCGTCAACCAGCTCTTTCATCCGCCTCCAGGTCGGATTGAATCGCAGCTCATGATCGATGATCGAAAGCTGGCCCGGGCGCGATTCGGCCAACTTGACCATCTGACTCGCCTCGTCGGCATTCATCGCCATAGGCTTTTCACAGATCACGTGCTTTCCCGCCTCGAGCGCGGCCGTAGTGATTGGATGGTGCAAATACGGGGGCGTTGAGACTACGACCAGAGAAACCTCATCGAGCGCGAGCAGTTGCTCATAACTTTCACAGACGTGTTTAATGTTGAATTCGGCGGCCACGCGCTGCGCATTTTCCATTCGTCCGCTGCAGACCGCAAGTAGTTCCGCGCCCTCGCAGACGCTGAAAGCTGGGGCTTGGGCGTTACGCGCAAAGCCGGTTCCGATCAAACCGACCCCGATCTTCTCTTCTTTCATCTTAGTAGTTCACCTTAAGTGTCAGCTCGTTGTCTCGTAGAAACCCTAAGGAGGCGCATTGTAGCATCCCGATTTCGGAAAGCTGAAGGCCAAACAAATTTTCGGCGCATTTCATTTTTCGCCTTTCCACGTTACTTTTCCATTAAGACACCCGTGCTATAATCGCGCCGTCTTTTTGCCAGTAGTATAAGAGGTTCAATCTCAATGGCAAAAACTTGACAATAGGACCTGCAAAGGGGCCCCTCTTAAGGAGAACAATGATATGGTAAAGACTGACGACATGAACACCCCGGAGAAACACGAAGCAGATGAATTTTCCCCGCCAGACGAATACATCGCTGGCGGAGAACGGGACGGCGAGCCGCGAGGCTATTCACTTCAGTTCGACGACGACGACCGCGATTCATGGAACTACGATGATGAATACCGCCGTAAAAAAGACCTCGATGACGAAGAGGAAGATTACCTGAAGGACGAAGACGATATGGACATTGAAGAAGACGATGAAGTATTAGGCGAGGAGCGCCCCGCCTGGACTATTCGCGAGGAAGAGGAAGAGGAAGAAGAAGAGGAAGTAGGGATCGCGCCAGTAGTTTCCAGCGTCGCGCCCGAGCCCGTGCCTTTCGCGCCCGAGCCCGCGCCCGCGCCCGCGCCGACCGCGCCGGCAGTCCAACCTCCGGCCGCAAAACCCGCGAAGAAACGGGCCAAGAAGGCCGCCAAGCCCGCAAAGAAGGCCGCCAAGCCCGCAAAGAAGGCTGCCAAGCCCGCAAAGAAGGCCGCTAAGCCGGCCAAGAAGGCCGCCAAGCCCGCAAAGAAGGCTGCGAAGAAGGCCGCCAAGCCCGCAAAGAAGGCTGCGAAACCGGCTAAGAAAGCCGCCAAGAAAGTCGCGAGCAGACCGGCTAAGAAGGCTGCTAAAAAAGCGCCGGCCAAGAAGGCCGCCAAGGCTGCTAAGAAAGCCGCTAAGAAACCCGCAAAGAAGGCAGCGAAGAAGCGCTAAAAATGCACAGGATTATAGACAGGATGAACAGGATTTTTCAGGATTGCCCATAGAAGGGCTGACAATAGATCACTGGAACATCCTGAAAAATCCTGTTCATCCTGTCTATGCCGAATTAGCCTGCTTTTTACGATTGAAAAGCTCGGCGGCGAGTTTAATGGCCGCGACCATACTCGAATGATCGGCCCTGCCTTGCCCGGCGATGTCGAACGCCGTGCCGTGGTCTACGGAAGTGCGAATGAACGGAAGCCCCAACGTGACGTTGACCGCTTCGCCAAATGAAAGGCATTTCACGGGGATCAGACCCTGATCGTGGTAACACGAGATGACGATGTCGAATTCCCCGCGCGCGGCGCGAAGGAAAATAGTGTCGCCGGAGTGCGGGCCGCTGACATCGATCCTGTCGTGGTCGCGGCATGACTCGATGGCCGGAATCATTTCCGAAGCCTCCTCAAATCCGAAGAGAGTCCCCTCCCCTCCATGCGGGTTCAGCGCGGCCACGGCGATGCGCGGGCGTTCGACGCCATAAGCCGTCAATTCGCGATATACCAGGCGAATCAAACTTTCGAGCTTGGCTTTTTTGACGTGGCCCGGAACGTCGGAGAGGGCTAAGTGTGTGGTGAGCAGCGCCACGCGCAACGTCGGCGTGATGAACGCCATGGCGAATTCATCCGTCCCCGTCAACTGGGCCAGAAACTCCGTGTGACCTGGGAAAGGGTATCCCGCCAGGTAAAGCGACTTTTTGTTGATGGGCGCGGTGACCACCGCGTCCAATTGGCCCGAAAGACAGAGCCAGGACGCAACCTCGATGAATTGTGCGGCGGCGCGGCCACACTCCGCCTGTTCACGGCCCATCTCGATCGAGCCGGGAATGTTGTTCAAGTTGTAAATGATTGGCGTGTTTTGTTCGTGGGGGATGGGGGCGCCGGCGTTTACGCAATCGAACCCCCGGCTCAAGCCGAAAACCCGAGCCCAATGCGACAGATATTGGGCGTCACCTATTATCACCGGCGCGCAGACGGCGAGGACTTCCTCTTCCGACGCGGCCTTGAGCGTCACCTCGGGGCCGATGCCGGCCGGGTCGCCGATGGTGAGGCCGATGCGCGGCCTCGTCCTTGCCGCTGCAGGAGCTTGTGCGTTCATGCGCCGCTATTCATTGTCAATGCGCGCGCTCGCGCAGATCAGTCGCGGTTTTTCTCATCCTTGTACATATACTTGATGTTATGTTTGAGGATGAGCAGGTTCGGGCCTTCGTCGCGGTGCAGTTTAATGCTGTTTTTATCGTACCATTCGATTGTGCCGCGCAATTCCTCATTGTCCCGCAATACTAGGACCATCGGCGTGTGCGCGTCCATCTGCTTCTTATAATAGAAGCTCTCCGCATTGGTCTGCTCGGGGGGAATTTTCTTCTTCTGCCCAACAGGCTGGTGTGGGTGGTGCGGCGACGGAGTGGTAGGTTCCGGGCGCGGTTCAGGGACGATGCGGCGCGCCTGCTGCGCTTGCATCTCTCTCTCTTTGACCTCTGCCAGTGTGGTGCGAATTAATTTCCGATTCACGATCGCTTCTCCTGTGAGTTTTGTTGAAAAGTGAAGGGACAGTCTGACCCTCTGCCCCTGAATAGAGCGACAGTAACGAGCCGTAAGCCCGCCTTATTCGAGCGGATTGTCCAACAAGTCAATTTCGCACGTCGTAGCCAGCGGGAATGAGGATTGAAATCAACCGACAAGCGCGCCAACTATTAAGAGCCGATTTAAAAGCCCGTCGTCAGACTAAGCTGGAGCCGACAAGGGCCAACACAGGTATGACAACTTCCCCACGTGAGATCAACGGTGGACTTTGCGGGAATCAGCGATAGCGCTATTTGCTCAGACGCCTCACGATTACTGTTGCTCGTTGATAAAGCAATGCTACCTTATGAAATTTGTCAACGCAAGAGGGATGGCAGGGGAGATCGTAAAATCCGACTAGTCAGCCTTCTTCCGCATAAAGGTCGGAATTTCAAGATCCGCCTCCGTCCTGAGGGGGATTGAGCCTGGGGAAGGAGGAGCGATTCTGGGTTGCGCGGCGTTCAAATTGCTGTGACCGCCGGCCGTGGTTTGACGGACCGGCATGTTATGAACTTTCTCGTTCTTTTTATGACTTTCGAAGCCTGTAGCGATGACGGTGATCTTCATTTCATTCTGCATGCGTTCATCCGTCACCATGCCGGTGATGATATTGGCTTCGGGGTCGGCTGCGTCGTGAATGACCCTCATCGCTTCGTCGAATTCGAAGAGCGTCAAGTCGCCGCCTCCGGTGATGTTCACCAATACGCCTTTGGCGCCGTTGATCGAAGCCTCTTCGAGGAGCGGGCTGGAGATCGCGCGCTGCGTCGCATCCATGGCCCGGTTTTCGCCGACCGCATGCCCGGTGCCCATCAGCGCAAAGCCCATGCCCTTCATGATCGCGCGGACGTCGGCGAAATCGACGTTGATAAAGCCGGGGATGGTGATCAGGTCGGAGATGCCCTGGACGGCCTGGCGCAGCACGTCGTCGGCCATCTTGAACCCGTCCGAAAGCGACGTGCTGCGGTCGGCGGCATGCAGCAGCCGTTCGTTCGGGATCGTGATCAAAGTGTCGACGACCGATCGCAGCTCTTCCAAACCGGCCTCGGCCTGGCGCATGCGATGGCGGCCCTCAAAAGGGAAAGGTTTCGTGACGACGGCTACCGTCAACGCGTCAAGTTCGGCCGCGAGCGAGGCGATGATCGGCGCTGCGCCGGTGCCGGTGCCGCCCCCCAGGCCGACGGTGACGAAAACCATATCGGAGTTTTCCAACACCTCCAGTATCTTCTCGGTGTCTTCGAGCGCGGCGTCGCGCCCGACTTCGGGGTTGGCGCCGGCGCCTAAACCTTTGGTGAGCCTCGCGCCGAGTTGCACTCTGACCGGCGCCTGTGACCTGTTGAGCGCCTGAAGGTCCGTGTTCGCCACCAGGAACTCGACGCCCTCGATGCGGGCGTCGATCATGTGGTTTATGGCATTGCTCCCGCCGCCTCCGACGCCGATGACTTTGATTCGCGCGCCCGCCTGTGGCGGCTCGTCACCGAAAGTGAAATTCAGCCCTGTGCGATCATCTAACGACATCCTACCTCCTACTGGTGTTTCAGTAGTCTGCTGATTTATCTAGCCGAGGAAACCGCAGACCCCGTATGATTCTGCATTTCAATTCGGCGCACGCTCCTGTAGCAGGCGGCGGATTTTAACACAAGAGGTCGTGACGCCAATAGCTCATTGCCGCCTGATTCCGAAAAACGATCTGACTCTCTCCCCGATTGGTTTGGACGCCGCGCGGCGCCATTGATTGCGAGAGCCGGAGCCGAGCCCCAATTCGCGGCGCGATCCGTAGAGAATCAATCCGACGGCGGCGGCGAAATTCGGCGAAGCGATTTCGTCGCCCAATCCCTGGAAGTCACCGGGGACGCCAAGGCGGACCGGGGCGTTGAAGACGTGTTCGGCGACTTCGATCAGCCCGTCGAGCATCGCGCCGCCGCCGGTGAGCACGACGCCGCTGGACAACTGCCGGTCGAAGCCCGCCTGTCGGATCTCGTCCTGCGCATGCGCTAGGATTTCTTCCGCGCGAGGCTCGAGTATGTCACACAAGATCTGGCGCGAGACCGCGCGCGGCGCGCGCCCGCCGACGCTCGGCACCTCGATCAACTCGGAAGCCTGTTCGGGGCCGAGCAGCGGGCGGTATGCGCAGCCGTGGTCGCGCTTGATCCTTTCGGCCTCGGGGATCGGCGTGCGCAGCCCGACCGCAATGTCGTTCGTGAAATGATTGCCGCCGAGCGGGAAGACCGCCGTGTGCCAGACCGAGCCGCGCTGATAAATCGCCAGGCTCGTCGTCTCGCCGCCGATGTTGACCAGCGCCACGCCGTATTCGCGGTCGTCGTCGGTGAGCACCGCCTCGGCGGCGGCGAGCTGCGTCAGACATATCCCAGCCACGTGCAGGCCGGCGCGGTTGACGCTGGAGACGATGTTCTGTTTGGCGGCCACCGGGCTGGTGATGATGTGAACTGAGACCGAGAGCCGCGAGCCGAGCATGCCCAGCGGGTCGTCGATGCCGTCCTGATCGTCCACGGTGTATTCTTGCGGCAGAACGTCGGCGACTTCGCGGCCCGAGGGGATAGAGATCGCACAAGCGGTGTCTATCACCCGCATGATGTCTTCGTGGGTGATCGCGCGGTGCCGCCCGGGTATCGCGATCATACCATTGCTGTTCTCCCCCTTGACGCTCGAACCGGCTAGCCCAACGTAAACCTGATTGACCGTCAGCCCCGACATCAGCTCCGCGTCTTCGACCGCGCGCTTGATCGCGTCCACGGTCAAGTCGGGTTTGCTGATCACGCCCCTGCGAAGCCCTTTCGAATCGGCGTCGCCGACGCCGACGATTTCGAGCTGGCCGTCGAGCGCCTCCGCGATCACAACGCGCACGCTGCTCGTGCCGATGTCTAATCCCACGATAGGTGAGTTCTGTCTAGCCATTGTCTTCCCTCTCCAGATGTCAGATGTCAGATGTCAGATGTCAGTGAAAGACTAGCGCCGGAGCCCCTCACTAACATCTACCATCTAACATCAAACTTCTGACTTCTGACTTCATCTGACATCTGACATCTGACATCTGACTGTTAGGCGGTGACACTTGGTGTCCCGCCTGCGGTCACACATCGTAACCAAGTTTGCGGCGGTACATCGTGACCAGGCTCTTAAGTCGCCAGTTACGATTTGGACTTCTGAGTCCAACG
>DATEMG010000281.1:0-4863 GCA_035275805.1 Blastocatellia bacterium | reverse complement strand
GCTTGCTTACGCGCGCGGTACTGTACCGACCTCACGCGGTCTGATTTAAACAAATGCCAGATAACTTTGTTTACAGAGTAGTGAATCGTGGGCCGAATAAGAGTTCTCATTGCTGACGATCATGAAGGCGTTCTCGACGATATTCGCGGGCTGCTGGAGCCGGAGTTCGACGTGGTCGGCGCCGTGGGGGATGGGCAGTCCCTGATTTCGGCGGCTGACACATTTAAACCCGACGTGATCGTCACCGACATCTCAATGCCGCGTTTGAACGGGATCGAGGCCGCCCGCCTGATCATTCAAAAAAATCCCGCCTCCAGAATCATTCTATTGACTGTGTATAAAGACTTGGCGCTCCTCGAACAAGGCCTATCCGCCGGCGCGCTGGGGTATGTGCTGAAGCTGAAAGCGGACGAAGAACTCTCGCTCGCCATCCATAGCGCGCTTGGGGACAAGCGCTTCGTCTCCTCGGAAGTTTCCTGAATCGCTTTCCCCTCCTAAGGCCAGGCGCCCGTATTTTTACCCGCCAATACCGGTAATTCTCCGAATTGCCGGCCGCTCGCTTTTTTGATAGGTTCTCGCGCGCCAACACGCAATCCGTCACAGCCGTCTGATCAGCATCCCAGTTCAGATAGCCGATAGGGAACACCGACGGAATTTAAAAGGTTAGGTGTGCGATGCGTATCCTCTATGTCGAAGAGCATGCGGAGTCTAGTGAACTGCTCGCCTTGTGGCTGGGCGGTTACGGCTACGAGCTTGTATCAGCCAGCACGCTGTCCGACGGGTTGACCCTGGCCAAAAGCGGTACTTTCAACATCTACATATTGAGTGGTAAGTTCATTGACGGGACGGGTCTTGATTTGTGCCGGCTGATACGGCAGTTCGATCCGACTACCCCGATAGTCTTTTATTCGGCGCTCGCGCGCGATTCCGATCTGGTGGCGGCGGTCAACGCCGGCGCACAGGCTTACCTGATCAAGCCTAACGACTTTGAGCAGATAGCGTCGACCATCAAGCGTCTGGCAAACACTGAGATACTCACGAAACAGCGCGAGGCTGATTAAATAAGAGCAGTTTATCCGCCAATAAAAATATATCATTGGACAATCCAAGTTAGGAAACCGTATCTTCCAGCTTGGGTAAGAATATCCGTATCTCTTCCACTAGAAATTCCGTATAGCGTTCCGATTCGGCGCCGAGAGCAAGACTGAATCGTGGGGGGAAGTATAGGTTTGATGGCGAACTTATAAACACGAAGATGACAAAGCGTAATCTGAAAAACAACCTATTGGTAAACGTCATCCCGACCATCGCGTCGACTATCGCGGCTAAACGGACGCGACTCGCTGGCGGCGGAAGTTGAATTGAGACGAAGAGGCTCAAGAGTAAGCCAAGCCCCAGCGAGAAAAAGAAGCTCGCTGGGGCTTTTGAATTTATCATCGCCAAATTTCATAGGGCGAATGAATGTTGTTGATGCTTCGCAAGAGGCGTCTCGATGATTAACCCCGAGAACTGACACCAGGCTGGAACCCATGACATTACTCGAACAATTGGGAATCGAAGAAGAACGCGACGCCTGCGCGATCATCGCCTGCGTCAAACGCGACGGCAGGGCGTCGCACGGCAACGTCAAGCGGACGATCGAAGCGCTGACCAAGATGGGGCACCGGACGGGCGAGATCGCCGGCGAAGGCGACGGCGCGGGCATTCAGACCGACATCCCGCGCGAAATCTGGCTGCAGCATCTGGAATCGCGCGGGTTGATCGGCTCGACTGTCAACCACCCCTACTTCACAGTCTCGCACCTTCTGTTACCCGCCGCCGAGCGCGCCAATCACGATGACGTCAAGCGGCGCGCGGTCGAGATATTCGAGACGCGCGGAATGGAGATCGTGCTCGAACAGGACGCGCAGGTCAGGCGCGAGACGTTGGGGCCGCTGGGGCGGGCTAATGAGCCGCTCTTCTGGCAACTGGCGGCGATCCCGCGCGGGGCGCGACGAATGGGAAACCGCGAAACCTTCCACATTCACCTGGCGCTCGAACGCGAGCTGCCGGTCCACGTAGCCTCGCTTAGTCACACCAGCGCCGTCTATAAGCTTCGCGGCGACGCCGAGGCGCTGCGGCGGTATTTTCCGGAACTCTCCAGGCCGGAGTTCAAATCGGCGATCACGCTGGGCCACGGGCGCTATTCCACCAACACCAACTCAGCCGCCGAGAAAGCGCAGATGTTTTCTACTCTCGGCCACAACGGCGAGATCAATGCGATCGACCGGCTGACACGCGAAGCCGTCGCGCTGGGTTTTCAACTGCCGGCGAGCGCGAGCGATTCGCAGATTCTCGACCGCGTCTTCGAATGCCTGATGTTCAATTACGGCCTGTCGCTGATGGAAACCGTCGAAATCATCTTTCCGCCGGTCTGGAGCGAGAGTGAGAAGTACGACACGCCGCTCAAGCCTTTTCACCGCTATTTCCGCCGCGCGTTCGGGTCGCTCGCGCAAGGGCCCGCCGCGATCATCGCGCGCGAGGGCGACGAGGTGGTCTTCAGTTGCGACGCGCTGGGCCTGCGCCCGCTCTGGTTCGGAAAGACCGAAAAAGAATACTTCGCCTCGTCCGAAAAAGGCGTTGTGCCCCTGGAGGCGATGGCCGAAAACCCCCGTCCCCTGGCGCCCGGTGAGAAGATGGGGTTGTTGGTCAGGCGCGCCCGCGAGGTAGAGGTCTTCGAGCACCAGCAGATGCAACGGCGCATCCACGAAATGTCCTCGGAGCGTTACGACTTCCACCGGCTCAACGAGGTCACGATGACCTCCGGCGCCTTCTCGTTCAATTTCGATGACGAAGAGAAGGCCGAAGCGAAGCCTTCTCTCGTAAACGCCGAGAACGAATCGCCCGAAGACGCGCTGGCCGTCGAAGAACAGCAGAAAGAGCGCGCGATCAAGATCGAGCGCACGCTGGCCGCCACCGACGCCCTGGCCGCGATGGGATGGACGAAAGAAGAGGTCGACAACCTGATGACGATGATCACTGGCAAAGACCCGCTCTCCGGACTCGGCTACGACGGCCCACTCGCCGCCTTCTCGAAAGTGCGCCGCAACCTGAGCGATTACTTCCACGAGCGGGTCGCGGTGGTCACCAACCCCGCTATTGACCGCGTGCGTGAAGGCGATCACTTTTCCGTCCGCGTCTTTCTGGGCGCCAGGCCATCGCTCGCCGAAGGCGGTTCAATCGAGCAGCAGATCGAATTGAAATCGCCGATCCTGCTGGGCGGCGGCGCCCGAGATTTCCTGCCTGCGCATGCGGCGGTCGCTCAGGAGTTCGGAACCTGTTTGATTGACGACATCTCGCGCGAATTCAGCGAGAGCGTGGAGAGCATCAAGGCCGGGGCCAATCCCTTTTCGGCTGAAGCGCGACTAAGACAGTTGCGCGCCAGCTTTGAGGGAGAGACGTTGACCGGACTGATCGCCCGCACGATTGACATCACTTACGACGAGGGCGAGACGCTCGGCGGCGCGCTCGAGCGGGTCAGACAGGAAGCGCGTGAGGCTGTTTCGTCGGGCGTGACGCTGTTGATTCTGGACGATTCACGCGCCTATGAATTCCACGAACTCTTCATCGACGCGCATCTGGCGCTGGCCGCCGTAGATCAAGCGCTGAACGCCCCGATAGAGATTTCTATTTCGGGCTGCGCCGTCACGTCCGACGTCGTCAGCGGATTAGGCAAAAACGGGCTCGGCCATTTGGATTCCACGACCGGCTCGTCGGCGCCGACGCGGGAAAGCCTGCGCCGCAAATGCGGGATCGTTTTGAAGTCGGGCCAGATTCGCAACCTGCACGACATCTGCTTCGCCCTGGGCGCAGGGGCGGACGCGGTAGCGCCTTACGCGATGTACGAGGTAGCGCTGCGTGACGCCGTAGACACGGAATCCGCGCGTACGGCGCTGCGCAACCTCTTTGTGATGCAGCACACGGGCATCGAGAAAGTGATGTCGACTATGGGGGTTCACGAAATCGACGGCTACGGACGTCTGTTCGCCTCGGTCGGGCTGTCGAACGAAATGGCCGATATTTTCGGCGTCAAAAACTACTGCGGCTCGGACCGCGTGGGCCTGACGCTCGAAAGGCTAGACCGGGAGTTGCGCGATCGTCTCGCCGCGCGCCGCGAGCAGGCCAAGAAGGGCGCGGCGAAACTGAGCGGCACGTCGGGGCTGATGCGAGAATATCGCCGCCAGCCTTACGTCTGGAGCGCGGCGGGCAAGGTGGCGCGCAAGGAGGAGCGCTACGACAACTTCATTCAGAAACTGGCCGAAATCGAGGAAAGCGCTCCCGTTTCGCTTCGCCACCTGCTCGACCTGCAGGAACGTTCGATCGTCACCCGCAACCTGGCCGACACGAAGATCGGCGCCCACAGCGCTCCGATATTTATCGCGGCGATGTCGTTCGGCTCGCAGGGCGAAACGACTTTCCGCGCATACGCCGAAGCCGCCAAGCGTTTGAAGATCGTGGCGATGAACGGCGAAGGCGGCGAAATCCCGGACATGATGGGACGGTACAAGGAGTATCGCGGCCAGCAGGTGGCCTCCGGGCGCTTCGGCGTCAACATTCACTTGCTCAATAGCGCCGACTTCATCGAGATCAAGATCGGCCAGGGGGCGAAGCCGGGCGAGGGAGGGCATCTGCCCGGAATGAAAGTGACGGAATTGATCGCCAAAACGCGACACACGCCGCAAGGCGTCGATTTGCTCTCCCCGTCGAACAATCACGACATCTACTCGATCGAAGATCTGGCGCAAGTGATAGCCGAGTTGAAGACCGCCAACCCGCACGCGAAGGTCTCGGTCAAGGTTCCCGCCGTGCCTTTTATCGGCCCGA
>DATEMG010000280.1:0-4467 GCA_035275805.1 Blastocatellia bacterium | reverse complement strand
TGATCCAGCCAGCCTTCCCGTACATGCGTGCAATCCTCTCTAGGCGACGCTGGTTGCGCTTACAGCATTTTCGACATTGGTATTCAGGAGCCGCTTGCTTACGCGCGCGGTACAGTACCGCGACCGTGAGGGAGCGGCTGAACACGCATGCCGAAATTGCTTTAATTTTCAAAGACCATTAGTCCGCGCCGCTATAACGCGCTAAAACACCGACCGTATGGATGAGTTTGATCAGAGACGCCCTTGTTTGCGAACGGGGGTGAATGTGCGATGATTGGCGCTCACTTCAGAAATTCATCCAAAATACACAAATCGATCATAGAAGCTGAAGGAGGCTGAGAAGTAATGTTTTCCGGGCGAATCATCGCCACGCTTTCATTGATTCCGGCGTTGGCGTTCGGCTCCGCTTGCGGCAAGCAAGAAACCGCCGCGCCCGCCGGCCCTCTGTGGAAGCCTTCGGGCAAAGAGGGCAATATCACCGGCGTGATCAAATTCACCGGCGCTGTTCCCGCGCCGAGCAAGCTCGACATGTCCAGCGACTCGAAATGCGTTGGAGAGAATTTCTTGGACGACGTGGTCGTGAAGGACGGCAAGCTCCAGAACGTCTTCGTCTTCGTTAAGAGCGGATTGCCGCAGGCCGCGTTTGAATCTCCCGCCGACGCGGTTACTCTCGACCAGAAGGGCTGCAAATACGCCCCGCGAGTTCTGGGCGTTCAAGCAGGACAGCCGTTGAAGATCGTCAACTCCGATCAGACCAACCACAATATTCATCCACTCCCGCTGGTCAACCGCGAGTTCGACGATTCGCAACTGGCCGGTCAGGCGCCAATTACCCGCAAATTTAAACGCGCGGAAGCCGTCTTCCCGGTCAAGTGCAACCAACATTCGTGGATGCGGGCCTACATCGCCGTGCTCGCGCATCCTTTCTTCACTGTCAGCGACTCGAACGGCGCGTTCACTATCAAGGGACTGCCCCCCGGCGAATACGAGATCGAGGCATGGCACGAGAAGTACGGCGCGAAGACCACGAAGATCAAAGTGGCCGAGAAGGCCGACGCGAAGGCCGATTTCAGCTTCGACGGCTCGGTGGCCTACCGGCCGGGAACGTTGAAGATTCAACCGGCGATGATGGTTCAGTGAACGGGGAGTGGGGAGTGGGGAGTGGGGATAAGGACCCTCAATTCCCCATTCCCCATTCCCCATTCCCCATTCCCCACTCCCCATTCTTATGTCTCGACTACTTGCAATAGCGATCTGGCTTACCGCAATAATTACTGTCGGACTCTTCGCCTGGCCGAAGTGGCGATTGCCTGCATCCGTCTCCGCGCACAGCGCCGCGATTGATCGTCAATTTAAAATCACGCTGATCGTCATCGGCTTCGGGTTCGCGCTCACGCACGCCGCGTTGGGATACGCCGTCTGGCGTTATCGCGCGAAGAACGGCGAACGCGCGTCGAATTCGTCGGGCAATGCGCGCGTCGAGATCATTCTGGCCGCGATAACAGCCGTCGTTTTCATCGCGCTGGCGATTACAGGACAAAGGGTTTGGGCGGGGCTGCGACTGAATCAGGCGCCGCCAACGTCTCTTGCGGACGCTGTGCTGGTCGAGGCCGTCGCGCAGCAATTCGCATGGAATTTCCGCTACCCCGGCGCCGACGGGAAGTTCGGGCGCACAGATCCGAGGCTTTACAACGACGCGGACAATTCGATCGGTTCGCGTCCGGGGCCGCTCGGCATTGACCCAGCCGACCCGGCGGGCAAGGATGACGTCGTGACGACGACGCTGGCCGCGCCCGTCAACCGCCCGATCAGCCTCGCGCTCAGGTCGAAGGACGTGATCCACAATTTTTATGTCCCAGCGCTGCGGTTGAAGCAGGACGCCGTGCCGGGGATGAGGATCAACATTCATTTCACCGCGACGAACGAAGGGCGCTACGAGATCGCCTGCGCCGAATTGTGCGGCCGGTTTCATCATCAGATGCGAGCCTACCTGGACGTGAAGTCGCCGCGCGATTACGAAGAGTGGTTGAAGAAGAACAGCAAATAATGTCTCAGGCTCGACCACAAACAGCAAAACCATACACGTTCATCGGCAAATACGTCTTCAGCCGCGACCACAAGGTCATCGGTCTGCAATATTTCTTTCTGGCGTTGACCGCAGCGCTCGTCGGATCGGCGATGTCGCTGCTGATGCGGCTGAGGCTCGCATGGCCGCAGCGCCGGTGGCCGTTGCTCGAAACGGTTTTCCCCGGCGGCTTCGGCGACGGGCTGATGAAGCCGGAGTTCTATCTGGCGATGGTCACGATGCATGGGACGATAATGATCTTTATGGTCTTAAGCGTCGCGCCGCAATCGGCCTTCGGCAATTATTTTCTGCCGATCCAGCTGGGCGCGCGCGAGATGGTCTTTCCTAGTCTCAACATGATCTCGTTCTGGCTGACGCTGGCGAGCTTCCTTGTTCTGATGAGCGCGCTGCTTGCGGCCGGGGGCGCGCCGATCGGGGGCTGGACGTTCTACCCGCCGCTGAGCGCCGTCGCCTCTGCGGGGCCGGGGCAGGCTGCAGGCGCCGACCTGTGGCTGATCAGCATCGGTATTTTTTGTCTGGCGTCGTTTCTCGGCTCGGTCAACTTCATCGCCACGGCGCTCACGCGGCGTACGAAGGGGATGTCGCTCGCGCGAATGCCCCTGACCTGCTGGGGATGGTTCACGACGGCCTGCGTCTCGCTGCTGGCGTTCCCGGTCTTGTTCGTCGCGTGCCTGTTGTTATTCCTGGATCGCAATTACGGAATGAGTTTCTTCAAGCCGACCGGGCTGGTCGTGTCGGAGCGATTTATCGAAGGCGGCGGCGGATCGCCGCTGCTTTGGCAGCACCTGTTCTGGTTCTTCGGCCACCCGGAGGTCTACCTGGTGATCATTCCGGTGATGGGAGTAATCTCGCACGTTATGGCGACCTTCGCTCGCAAGCCCGTGTTCGGCCATCGCGCGATGGTAGCGGCGATCGTGGCGATTGGCGCGCTCGGGTTCCTGATCTGGGGACACCATATGTTCGTCAGCGGGATGAACCCTCGCGTCGGCGTCGCGTTTTCGGTCCTGACGCTGGTCATAGGCGTTCCGTCTGCAATCAAGACGTTCAACTGGCTGGGCACCCTGTGGGGCGCGCGCATTCGCTTCGCCACGCCGATGCTCTTCGCAATCGGCTTCGTCTCGTTGTTCGTTTCAGGCGGCGTGACCGGATTGGTGTTGGGGCAGACGGCGCTCGACATGGTCTTTCACGACACCTATTTCGTGACCGGCCACTTCCATCTGATTATGGGTGTGGCCGCCGTCTTCGGAATCTTCGCGGCGACCTATTACTGGTTCCCGAAGATGTTCGAGCGAAAGATGAACGAGGCGATGGGAAAGGCTCATTTCTGGCTGACGTTCATCGGCGTTTACGCGATCTTCATCCCGTTTCATTTGCTGGGCGTGGCCGGTCACCCACGACGGTACGCCGACACGCTCTGGTTCGAGTTTCTGAAACCGCTCGAACCGTTGCACGTCCTGATCACGATCGCCGCGTTTGTGACCGCCGCGGCGCAACTGATCTTCGTGGGCAATTTCCTGCTGAGTTTGTGGAAAGGCGACCGCGCGGGCGACAATCCGTGGGAGGCGACAACCCTGGAATGGT
This sequence comes from Blastocatellia bacterium, assembly GCA_035275805.1. Taxonomy (GTDB): domain Bacteria; phylum Acidobacteriota; class Blastocatellia; order RBC074; family RBC074; genus JAJVID01. The sequence goes on along the minus strand of DATEMG010000280.1, from coordinate 800 downwards.
CGGGCGAGGCGTCGAACGCCGAAGGGCCTCCGCCAGTCGTCTATCGCGGGCCTTACGAATATTCGACGCCGGGCGCGGCGAAGGATTATTCGATGCAGACAGAAGTGTAGGGCAAACCGGCAGTTTGGTCGGGCTTATTTCAAGAGGCCATCGGTGGGAACTGAGGCAAACTGACCGTTTTGCCTGGGCTTGCCCGATAGACTTTGATACTGCTGGCGAATTCCCTGATTCCTGAGCGCCAGAGGCGCGGAATGTTTATAGAAGGCGTTGCGCAATTTCTCCCCAAGCTTCGTAGGAGCGACATCTGACACATGTCGCTCCTACGAAGCTTGGGTCCGCCGCACGCCAATTCCTATAAACATCGCGCTCCTCCGGAGCTAAGAGCCAAAAGGCTCATTTCTTGAATTCCCCAGCATTATCGACTTCAGTTAAGAACCAGGGCGAACTGCCAGTTCGCCCTACACGGATGTGATTTGTGCCAACGACACTGACACCAAAGAAAACTGATGCGCCCCCGATCAACGGAGGGGGCTTCGATGATTTCGGAGGCGGCGGGGACGGCGGGGGAGGGGGCGGCGGATGGAGCAACGAGCTTACTCCGCCGCCAGAAGGCTACAGCCTGGCGATCAGGCTGGCGATCGTCAGCATCACGGTCCTCTTCCTCGCGCTGAGCAGCGCGTACGTTTTCAACCGCGCGATGCGGCAGCCCATAGCCGCGCCGTCCGTCCTGTGGGTCAGCACGAGTTTCATACTGGCGAGCAGCCTGACGGTCGAAATGGCGCGCCGGGCGTTGCGGCGGA
>DATEMG010000279.1:0-9634 GCA_035275805.1 Blastocatellia bacterium | reverse complement strand
CGAGCGGTAGCGAGCGCGGCTTAGCCTGAAGCCCGCTCGCTACCGCTCGCGGTACTGATCCGGTCAGCCTTCCCGTACATGCAATTGCAATCCGCTCTAGTATCGGAGGTTAGACCTCATGCATTTGCCAGAGGAAGTCGCTGAGAAGATCCAAGAGACGCTCGCGAAGTTTATTGCTGACCCCGAGCCTTATGTCATCAATTTCGACACTCCGCTTGACTTGCGAAAGCTCACCGCGGAGTTGAAGCTGCTTCCCGCGATGCTGGATTGGGGAGGCTGCTACGCCATTCGCCCTGACGGCGAAATCTTTTCGTTTCTCTGGGATTCCCCGTATGATCTCAGGCCTGAGGACGATCCACGTATTATTAACATAGTTCTCCACCAAGTCAGTCAAAGATACCCGGAGCTTGTAGAGCTGAAGCCATTGAAACCGACCGACGCCCAAATATGTTCGTTCTGCAAAGGCACGGGCGACCCTCTGTTTGGAAGGGATCTGAAGATTGAACACAACAGCATCGTTTGTTACTGCGGGAACCTGGGTTGGTTGCCGCCGGACTATCAGACTTCATAGGTGAAGTAATGCGAGACGGCCTTTTCGCCAATCCCAAACCGGTCATCGGAGTGATCCATGTCGCCGCGTTGCCTGGCGCGCCCACAAACACGCTGCCGGTAAGCAAAATAATAGCTCAAGCGATACGCGAAGCGGCCATCTATCGCGATTGCGGCGTGGATGGAATTATCATCGAGAATATGCACGACACTCCTTACCTGCGCGGCTCGGTAGGGCCGGAGATCGTCGCGGCGATGGCCGTCGTCGGCCACGCGGTCAAAACCGAAAGCCGGGCGCCCACGGGCATTCAAATCCTGGCCGGGGCCAACATCGAGGCGATGGCCGTCGCCCACGCCGCCGACCTCGATTTCATCCGCGCGGAGGCTTACGCGTTCGCGCACGTGGCCGATGAAGGCGTGATCCAATCATCCGCCGCCGCGCTGCTGCGCTATCGCAAGATGATCGGCGCCGACCGCGTGCAGGTCTGGGCTGACGTGAAGAAGAAGCATTCGTCGCACGCCATCACCGCCGACGTCGGCCTCGGCGCGACCGCCGAGGCGGTGGAGTTCATGCGCGCCGACGCGGTGATCGTCACCGGCGCCGTCACCGGCGCCGCGCCGAAGATCGCCGACGTGAAGGAAGCCAAAGCGCATTGCCGGGCGCCCGTGCTGCTCGGCTCGGGCGTTGACGCGGACAATATCGCCGATTTTTATCAGGCAGCCGACGGGTTCATCATCGGCTCGTATTTCAAAGTGGACGGGCATTGGGCGAACCCGGTCGATGCGGAGCGGGTAAGAAGGTTGATGACACAGGTTCTCAATTCCTCATCGCGCTTTTCCGTTGATTCAGGATCATAGAGGCTATCACCATAATTAACTCGGCCGGTTCGACCGGTTTGGCGACGTGCATCTGAAAGCCTGCCGCTAGGGACTGCATACGGTCTTCGGCGCGCGCCAGCGCCGTCAGCGCGACGGCCGGCAAACGCGACAGGTGGGACAGTTCAGGGGCGCCTCCCATTGCCCGGAGACGGGCGATAAACTCGTAACCGTCCATTTCCGGCATGGCGATGTCGCAGACCAGCGCGTCGAAGGCCGCTCGCTCGATCAGCTCCAGCGCCTCGCGACCCGAGGCCGCCACCATCACATCCGCGCCCCATTCGCCCAGCGATTGCGCGATCATCAGCCGCGCCTCTTCCTGATCGTCCACCACCAGCACGCGTAGGCCGTCCAGGCGCGGCAAATCTTTCAGCGGCATGGCCCCCGGCCCGGTGTTGATTTCCGCGACGGGCCGCGCCGGCGGCGGGTACGAGGCGGTCTGCGGCGCGCCGAGCGGCAACGTGACGGTGAAAATCGAGCCCTTCCCCGCGCCTGCGCTCGCCGCTTCGATGGTTCCCCCGTGCATCTCGACCAGTTCCTTGGCCAGCGCCAGGCCCAGGCCCAGCCCCCCGTGCCGCCGCGTGCGCGACATGTCGCCCTGGCTGAACCGGTCGAAGACAGCGGGCAGAAAGTCCGGTTCGATGCCGCGACCCGTGTCGCTGATAATCAAATGGACGCGCTGGCCCGCCCGTTTCATTAGCAATTCGACGCGCCCGCCTTCGGGCGTGAACTTGATCGCGTTCTGCAATAGGTTCCAGACCACCTGACGTAGCCGCGCAGCGTCACAAAGCAACTGCTTCGGCGCCCGTCCAATCCGCGTTGACAGCTCGATCCGTTTAGCTTCGGCGGCCGGCCGCACTACGTCGACGGCCTCTTCCAACACCAGTCGCAAGTCCGCCGTCGCGAGTTCGAGTTTGAGCTTGCCCGTGATGACGCGCGCCGTGTCGAGCAGGTCTTCGATCAATTGCTGCTGCATTCTTGCGTGGCGCACGATGATCTCGCCGTAACGCGCGACCGCCGCCGCGTCTTTCGATTTGGCGCTCGTCATCCGCGCATATCCGAGAATGGCGTTGAGTGGCGAACGCAATTCGTGTGATACGACGGCGAGGAACTCATCTTTGGCCCGCGCGGCGGCCTCGGCTGCTTCGCGCAGGCGTTGCTCTTCAGCCAGCAGCCGCTCGCGCTCGGCCTCGGCCTGCTTGCGGTCCGTCACGTCCATATTGATGCCGATCATGCGAACTGGCCGGCCTGATTCATCTCGAATTGTCGAGCCTTTCGCATAGATCCACCGCACGGAGCCGTCGGGACGGATGATGCGATACTCGAACGAGTACGGAGTATCCGGATCGGCAAGAGCGCGCCGAACCATGTCACTCGCCCCCGGCAGATCTTTCGGATGCACCTGCCTTTTCCAATCATCGTAGGTCCCTCCGAACCCTCCCCCGGGCAATCCCCACATCATCTCCGTTTCCGGCGCCCATACGGACAGGCCCCCGGCGATATCCCAGTCGAACGTGCCGATATTGGCGGCGCTATGGGCCAAACGCAGGCGCTCTTCACTTTCGCGCAGTTTTTCTTCCGCCTGCCTGCGCTCGGTGATGTCCCGGACGATTTTCGACGCGCCTATGATTTTGCCCGCGCTGTCTTTCATCGGCGAAATCGTCAGCGAAACATCCATCCGCCGGCCATCTTTCGTTACCCGAACTGTTTCGTAATGATCGATGACTTCGCCGGCTTTGACCCGCGCCAGAATTTGCTCTTCTTCAAACTGAAGTTCGGGCGGGATCAAACGCAAGATCGACTGATTGACGATTTCCTGCCCCGTGTAACCAAACATCCGCTGGGCGCTCTCGTTCCAGCTCGTGATAACCCCGTCCAGCGTCTTGCTCAATATCGCATCGGCGGACGTAGACACGATGGCGGCCAGACGCATAGAGGCTTCTTCCGCCCGTTTGCGTTCGGTGATGTCGGTAATTGTCGCAAACCAGCCGACCACATTGTTTTGATTGTCGTACTCAGGCACGTAGGCGATAGACATAAAACGCCGTCCGACGGCTGGATATGTAATTTCCGTTTCGAATTCGACTCGTTCACCCTGCAAAACCCGTTCGATATAAGGGTGAATTCTTGTAAACGCGTCTTCACCCAAAATTTCACGAATGGTTTTACCTGTAATTTCCTCGGGGGCTATGCCAAAGAAATTCGCTGTCGCTCGATTGGCGAAAAGATAGCGCAAGTCGCGGCCGCACCGCGTCAGCAATGTCGGCGTGAGATCGGTAATCTGAGTAAGCAACTCGTCTTTTTCGAGCGCCAGGCCGCGCAATTTGGTCGAAGCCGCATCAGCGACGGCTAGCATATAGAGTCTCTCGCCGACCACGAGCGCATCGACTTCGCCGTTGCGGATCGCGCGCAATGTCTCTTCCGCCTCGGCGAGCCGGGACCGCAATTCGGCGTTCTCGGCGCGGAGCGGCGCCGGAATATCAGCTTTCATAGGCGTCCCCCCCTCTTTGCGTTCTGGGCAAATCGAGGCCGAGCAGGATGCGCTCGGTCTGCGATAGATCGCCGATGATTTTTTTGACCGGTTCTGGCAATTTCCGAACGAGAGTCGGGACTGCCAGAATCTGATCGCCGGCTGCGAGCCCGGGATTTTCCAGCAGGTCAATCACTTCGATCTCGTAGCGCCCGACCAGATGCGCCTCGCAGAGGCGTTTGAGATTAGCGAACGCGGCGGTGGATTTCACAGCCCAACCTGCGATGTAGAGCCGCAATTGCCATTCTGGTTTGTTTTTGTCCTTTCCGGCGTGTTTGGTTGACTTCTTGCTCATGGCTACCTCCATGTGGAAATTCGTAGTCCCGCCGTCAGGGGAAGGCGCTCGCAGAAAAGCCATTTCGTTTCCTGCGTACACTTTCGCCTGAAGGCGGGACTACGAAATTTTCCATTGTTTGCAGGGAATACTTCCGCCTGAAGGCGGGGATACGAACTTTATTCAATGTTTCAGGACATCGCTCGGGACATGAACGATTCCTGGGGGATAGTCTGCCGTTCGGTGGAGCCGCCGTGTTCGGTTCGGCTCCTTGGGGATTGCAGGTAGGTCATGCCTGCCCGCTGTTCTTTAATTAATGTTCTATCCGATCATGTGGTGCAGTAAGGAGAGGGCAATCTTGTGGTACGGCAATGCCGGATACTCACTCATGGGGCGCCCGATATGTGATATATCAGAGGCCTTCAATTTCAGCAGAGAAAGTGATTTTGCACAAGATGTAACCGATCAATATTTATCCCTCGTCGCCGCCAGCGCAAACTACTTTGTCGAACATGTTTGGCGCGACGGATTGAGGATTGATGGAGGCTGTGCTGGTTGAAGCGGCTGAGTCTGGAATTGTGTTGAGCGTCCGGCAGGTCATCACTATGGATTTTGCCGGACGCCCAACATAGGGAGTGAAAAGTTACCGGGACGATGAAGAACTGCTTACGGCAGGCGTTTTCTGTGGTTCTCCCGCGCTGGCGTATGTGTACCAGCCGATCATCATCTCTTCCCATGTCTGATCGCCCCAGCGCACGGTCTGCGTCGGGTCGGGATTGAATTTATTCTTCGGGGAATTGTCGTAATGGGCTACGCAATCGAGCCGAGCGCCCTTCGGCAACAGAATCGGCTTCTTGGGAAGGTAGGTCAGTTGCCAGTTGAAGTCGTACTTCGGCACGTTGAGCAGGATTTCCGAACGTCCGTCGGGGTAGACCGCCGTGTAGATGAATGATTTCCCGCGCACATGCATGTGGGGCATGAACGATGTGATCATCACGTCTTCATTGAAGGTCTTCGACGATTTGACCTCGTAGTTAGGATCGCCGGGCGGAATGGCGAACCTCCCGTTGGCGGCGTTGCCTGTCATCAAGATCTTCTTCGCTGGTTCCTTAGCGAATACGAAGCCGATCTTCGTGCGATCCTTGGTGACCTTGCCGTTTGTGGTGTAGTGCATCTGGAAGACGATGTTGCTTCCTTTCTTGATCTGGCGAGCGTAGCCGTCTCCGTACTGAATGCCGGTCTTGTTCGGCGTGATGCCGCCGAGGTGTGTGCGGCCACGAGCCAATTCACCCTCGCCGCTTACTGTCGCTCCGGGCTCCTGAGTATAGGCGATGACGTGATGGACGACGCTTCGATTGCCGGGCCTGATCTCCATCGCCTGAACCCATTTGTCTTCGGTGAAGTTGGTGGGCATATAGAAATAGAGATACTTCACCGTGCCGTCGGCCGGGACTGTGTACTCCTCCTGCATTTCGAGCACCACATCCGGCTTGCCGATTGTCCAACCATCGGAGAATTTCGGCGCCGGCGGCATATCCTTATCGTCGCCTTTCGGGGCGCCGGCGTTGACCCACGCGATGACGGTATCGATCTCTTTCTGCGAGAGGCGCGGGTCGTTGGCCCATTCGCCATGATTCGGATCGGCGCTCCACGGCGGCATTGAACGATCAACGATGCGCTCGCGAATCGCCTTGGCCCACGGGCGCGCCTCTTGATAACTCATCAGCGACATCGGCCCGATCTCTCCGGGACGATGGCATTCGGCGCAACTCTTGAAGAGGATCGGCGCAACGTCTTTGGTGTATGTAATTGTGGACGCGGCAGGTTTGTCTGCGGCCACGAATAGCAAAGAAATGAGCGCCAGGCCGATGACCACGGCGCAACTTCTGCGGAACTCTCTTCTCATATCCCACCCCCTGTTTCGTTTGAAGCGCATCGGTACTGGACCGATCTTCTATTGCCAGACAATAAAAACGACCAGCATAATTACCTACCGATCGGTAAGTGATGGCGAGTATAAGACAGAGAATGATGAGAAGACAACTCCGATATGCGGTCCGTTAGCCGTAAAGCTCGAAAAAACGGCAACTCGCTTCTGTTCCATTCCGTCCTTGCCATCGGTAAAATTCACGGCGCAACCCTACTCATCACACTCTTATCCACCTTTGCAGAGGCTATCAAGAGGCTTTCAGGAGGAACGTTTCATGACATCACCACGCATCTTTGCTCGCGCGTCTTTTCTGGTCGCGCTAGTCGCGCCGCTTCTGGTCTGGAGTCCGGCCGGCCACACGCAGAACGGCGCCTCATCGACTTCTACTTCGTTCGATAAATTGCGGTTTCGTGAAATAGGCCCGGCCACGGTAGGAGGCCGGATCGACGATTTCGCCGCGCTCGAAAGCAATCCGGCGGTCTTTTACGTAGCCACGGCTACCAGCGGGTTGTTGAAGACCGTCAACAACGGGACGACGTTCGAATCGGTTTTCGACAACGAGGCCACTTCGTCAATCGGCGACGTGGCCATCGCGCCCAACGACGCGAACCTCGTCTGGGTCGGAACGGGCGAAAATAACAACCGCCAGAGTTCGTCCTGGGGCGACGGCGTCTACAAATCTACGGACGGCGGCAAGAAGTGGAAGAACATGGGGCTGCGCGATTCGAAGCATATCGCCCGCATCATCGTCGATCCTGTAGACCACGACGTCGTTTACGTCGCGGCGCTGGGCAGCTTGTGGGGGCCGGGCGGGGATCGCGGAGTTTACAAAACCGCCGACGGCGGCGAGACGTGGAGCCGCGTTCTGGCGGTTGACGAAAACACCGGCGCGACCGAGTTGATGATGGACCAGTCGAACAACAAGACGCTCTACGCGGCGACCTATCAGCGCCGCCGTTCGACGTGGGGGATGAACGGCGGAGGGCAGGGAAGCGCGATCTGGAAGTCTACCGACGCCGGGCGAACGTGGACGAAGCTCACTAAAGGCTTGCCCGAAGGGCCGATGGGCCGCATCGGGATGGACGTCTATCGCCGCGACCCGAACGTCGTCTATGCGCGCGTCGAACACCAGAAAGAGGGCGGCGTCTACCGCTCGGAAGACGCGGGCGCGACGTGGACGAAGATGTCGAATGTGAATCCACGCCCGATGTATTTTTCCCAAATTCGCATTGACCCGAATAACGACCAGCGAATCTACGTTCTCGGCGTGCAACTTCACGTTTCGGACGACGGCGGCAAAACGTTCCGCAACGACGGCGCGCGGAAGATTCACGTCGACTTTCACGCGATGTGGATCAATCCGAACAACTCGAATCACATAATCCTCGGAGGCGATGGCGGAGTGAGCCTCTCTTACGACCGCAGCAAGACCTATGTCTTTCTGCGCAACACGAATCTCTCGCAGTTCTATCACGTCAGTTATGACTTCAAGACGCCGTACACAGTCTGCGGCGGGTTACAGGATAACTACACCTGGTGCGGACCGAGCGCGGTCAGGTCGGCGTCGGGCATCGCCAACGACGACTGGTGGATCATCGGCGGCGGCGACGGTTTCGTCGCGCTGATCGATCCTTCCGACAGCCGCGTAATGTACTCTGAATCGCAGGACGGACGGATGAACCGCGTCGACCGCGTTACCAATGAACGCAAAACGATCCGCCCCGAACCGCCCGAAGGCGAGAAGCCGTTCCGGTGGAACTGGGACACGCCGATGCTGATCTCGCCGCACAACCCCGCGACGGTCTTCGTCTGCGCCAACCGCGTCCTAAAATCTACGGATCGCGGACACTCTTGGAAGGCGATCAGTCCCGATCTGACCGCCAATACTGACCGCGACGCGCTCGAACTGATGGGCGTCAAAGGCAAGGATATAACCATTGCCAGGAACGACGGCGTCGGCTCCTACGGCAACCTGGTGAGCTTCGCCGAATCACCCAAGAAGGCCGGGTTGTATTACGCAGGCTCCGACGACGGGGTGGTGAGCGTCTCGCGCGACGACGGCGCGAACTGGGCCAACGTCACGGCGAAGATACCGGGACTGCCCGCAAAAACCTACGTATCGAAGCTCACCGCTTCGCGCTTCGACGACGCCACGGTCTACGCGACCTTCGACGGGCACCGCTTGAACGACTTCAACGTCTACGTCTACGGCAGCCGCGATTACGGCCAGACGTGGCAAGCGATCGCCGGCGACCTGCCGAAAGGAGAGGTCGCGCGCACGATCACTGAGGATTTGAGGAATCCGGACGTTCTCTACCTGGGCACGGAGCGCGGACTCTACGTCACATTCGACCGAGGCAAGCAGTGGACGCGCGTCAAGGCTAACCTGCCGACCGTGCCGATCTACGAAATTACGCTGCACCCGCGCGACAACGCGATGATCCTGGCCACGCATGGACGCGGCGTCTGGATTCTCGACGACCTGACGCCTTTCCAACTATTCGCCGTGGCGCGGTCGAAAGACGCGTTCCTCTTCGACATGCGCGCGGCGCCGCAAATGAATCCAGCCAACGACCGCACCCGCGATTTCGAGGGCGACATGCAGTTCCTCGGCAAAAACCCTGAGGTCGCGGCGTCGTTCAATTACTTCCTCAAGACGCCGGCCAAGAGCATGTCATTGGTCGTGAAAGACTCATCCGGCAAGGTGGCGCGCGAACTTTCGGGAGACGCGCTGAAGGGCAAGACCGACGCGGGCGTCAACACCGCGCTCTGGGACCTGCGCGTGGAGCCGCTTCCCCAACCGCGCGTTCAACAGCAAGGCCCCGGCGGCGGTGGCGGCGGTGGCGGAGGATTCGGCGGGGGAGGCCTGAACGGGCCGTTCGTACCGCCGGGGCAGTATCAGGCCACTTTGATAGTCGACGGCAAAGAGGTGGCCACGAACACGTTCAGCGTACAGGGCGATCCTGAAATCACTATCGCCGAAGCCGACCGCCGCGCCGCGTTCGACGCCGCGATGGAATTGCATCGAATGCAGAGGACTTTCAACGAAGCTTCGGACAGCGTAGGCGCGCTCAACCAGCGATTGACCGCGATGCAGCAGGCCTTGAAAGACAACAAAGACGCGCCCGCCGCGTTGAAGACTAGGGTCGAAGAATTCGCCAAGAAGTTCCAGCCCGTCGGTCGACAGTTCGGCGTCGGGATGGGCGACCCGTTGGTAACTGGCGATTTCGAGAGCTCCGCCCGCGCGCTCCGCTCCCGGATCGGCCAGTTGAAGAGCGGCGTCATGGCTTCGACCTCGCGCCCGACCGAGACGCAGAGCCGCCTGATTCCCGAAGTCCGCGCGGCGATGGATAAAGCGATTCAGGATGCGAATCAATTGATCGGCGAATTCGCGTCGCTGCAAAAGGAAATGGCCGAGAGCGGCGTCTATCCTGCCTCCGTCAAACCTATTCAGGCCGACGGAAACAGGCCGGAT
>DATEMG010000278.1:0-14883 GCA_035275805.1 Blastocatellia bacterium | reverse complement strand
GTACTGATCCGTACTGTCATCTCAGGATACCGTACGTCGATTTGCAATCCGCTCTAGTTACTCGCAGTGCGACATGATCTGTTTCGCGGATCCGAATCACAGAAGCCATTATTGCAGAAAGGGGAGCGTAGACGCCAACCGATCGAGAATCGCCTTACGCCCGACGACTCGGTCTTCGATCCTCGAATCTCGAATATCTTATTCACCCACGTACTTGCCGATGATCGCCGCCAGTTTCTTCTTCGTTTCTGCCGGGATTGCGGCGGGCTGCGTCAGAATCGCGTGGCGGAGCGCGCCGCCGCATTTGCAGTCGCGCGGCGTCGCGGCCAGACGGCGCACGGCGTCGCGTATGATCACCTGCGCGTTGGCCGAATTCTTATTCAGATATTCGATAATCATCTCGACCGTCACCGCGTCGTGGTCCGGGTGCCAACAATCGTAATCGGTCACCAGGGCCATTGTCGAGTAACAGATCTCGGCCTCGCGCGCGAGTTTGGCCTCCTGCAGATTGGTCATGCCGATCACGTCCATGCCCCAACTGCGATAGAGTCGCGATTCGGCGAGCGTCGAGAAGGCCGGCCCTTCAATGCACAGATAGGTCCCGCCGCGATGAATCTTGACCCCAGCAGACTCTCCGGCGACGGCCACCACGGCGCCCAAAGACTGGCAGACCGGATGGGCGAATGTGATGTGCGCGACCAGTCCTTCGCCGAAGAAAGTCGAGACGCGACCGCGCGTGCGGTCGAAGAATTGATCGGGGACGACGATGTCCATCGGCGCGTACCGCTCCTGCAGCGAGCCGACCGCCGAGGCCGAAATAATACGTTCGACGCCCAGCAGTTTCATTGCATAGATGTTGGCGCGAAAAGGCAACTCGGCAGGCATGAGGCGATGGCCGCGCCCGTGCCGGGCCAGGAAGGCGACGCGCGCGCCTTCAAGCGTCCCGAGAATGAAGTTATCCGAAGGTTTGCCGAACGGGGTTTCGACGCCGATTTCCCGCACTTCGGTCAAACCATCCATCTGATACAGACCGCTGCCGCCAATGATTCCAATTTGCGCCTTTTCCATTACTTTTTCTCTCCAGGATTGATTTCACGTATTGAGCCGCCCTGCCCGCCGGGGATGCTTTGTGGATTCGGCGCCGCGGCGTTGACTATGAAGTCCGGGGGCGCAACTACGGCGTATTTCAGCGTCACATCTTCCAGTTCACGGCTAACCTTGTCCTTAATCAACCTGGACTCGAACTGCTCGGACTCTATGGTGTCAATCAAAATATGGCGGGCGTGAACCTCTTCCCCTGGCTCCAGACTCGGCCCGGGGGCCAGGCTCGGCGCAGGCGGCGCGGCGGCCTTGGGCGACGCCTTTCGGCGGTCTTCAACACGGATGATGTGATAGCCGAACCTCGATTTGACCAGTTCGCTGGTGGTTTGGCCCTTCTGCAGCGCGAACGCGGCGGCTTCAAAAGCGGGGTCCATGATGCCCTTGCCAAACCAGCCCACGTCTCCTCCTTTCGCTTTACTCCCAGGGTCGTCGCTAAATTCATTGGCGATTTTCTCGAAGTTCTCGCCTTTCTTCAGACGTTCGAGCAGCCCCTGAGCCTTCTCTTTCTGCTTATCCGGGTCGGCTCCAGGATGCTCGGCAATATATTTCTTCTTCTCGTCGTCAGTGAGTTTGTGCTTCTCTTCCAGTGATTGGGCGTAGAGACCCGCCAGAAGATCGGCTTTCCCGAACTTCACAAGGATCACGAATCCCGATTCCTTATCGAGACCGGCCTGGCGCGCCTTCTCTGCGCGAGTCTTCGTCTGGCTCCAGATCTCCCGCTGTTGCTCCTTCTGCTCATCGGTTATCGGCTGCTTGATTTTCGCGGTTATAAAATTGATGTGGGCGTCGAACTGGTCCTTGTGCGACGCATAGTAGGCCTCCCACTCCTCTTTCGATATGACCACGTTAGGATTGCGTTCAATGTATTTGTTCGCGAGCAATTGTTCGACGCCAAATTCCAATCTCTTTTTGAACTCATCGGACTTGTGGAGTCCCGCCTCCTCGGCTGCCTGAGCGAGCGCGAACGACTTTTTGAAGTCCTCGATGAACTTCTTCCGTACCATCTCGCTCTGGGCGATCTGACCTCTGTACATCTCCGGATATCTCGCTTCCACAAAGGCCGTCAGATCAGTGGCGCTCAATTCAGCATAGTCGCTCTTGAAAAGCCACTTGCACGATTGCGCGGCGACAACGCTCGCGATGAGCAGAGTAAAAAAAACCAGTTTCTTCTTCACAACAAGTCTCCTTTAGAACAATGTGGGAGTGGGGAGTAGGGAATGGGGAATGGGAAATGGGATATGGGAAATGGGATATGGGAAAAAGGCGCCATTACTCGCTCGCCATTCCCCATTCCCTACTCCCCACTCCCCTTCTGGGTCAATTCTATCAACACGCCGCCTGTTGACGACGGATGAACGAACGCGACGAGCGCGCCTCCGGCGCCGATCCTCGGCCGCTCGTCAATCAAGCGGGCGCCGCGGGCTTTCAGTTCGCTGAGTTTCGCGTTGATGTCGTCGACTTCGACGCAAAGGTGATGAATTCCGGGACCACGCTTAGCCAGAAACTTCCCGACCGGAGTTTCCTCGCCGGCGGCTTCGAGCAGTTCGATGCGGCTTTCGCCGATCGGCAACATGGCGACTCGCACGCCCTGATCCTCTACTACCTCGATCTCTTTCAATTCGAGGCCGAGCGCGTCGCGCCAGAACGCGAGCGCGCCTTCGATAGATTCTACGGCGACGCCCAGATGTTGAATGATGATCTCTTTTGGATTCGACATAAAAAAATGTGGGACAGACCTGTGGCATTTGAAAAAATAGCGCGCACTGCATTGTAGGGGCGGGTATTCTCCGCCCAGGTCTGTGATCCAGGCGATGGGGCGGGGAATACCCGCCCCTACGTCAAATTGCGTGGGTGCCATTAATTCTCAAATACCAATAGTCTGTCCGTAATATGAATGGGGGCGGACAGACTAAAGTCCGTCCCATGCCAGGACGGACTTTAGTCTGTCCCATGTCTTGAGCGTTATTCAATTCGGATCTTGCGCGCGATCTCTTCGACTATCGAGTACGGGTCGCGCGCGCGCGAGGCGACCTGCGCCGCAAACTCCCGCAATTGCCCCGGAGCCAACGCCTCGTCGAGCGCTCGCCGCAGCAGGCGGTCGCGCAGCAATTCGACGATGCGATTTTGGGCGACACTGGCGCGGCGTTCCAGCGAGGTCATGTGCGCGTGGCGGAGGTCGGCGAATTTTTCGACGGCCTCCGCGAATTCGGCTATGCCTTTATTCTGAGTGGCGACGGTGCGGACAATGGGAGGTTCCCAGCCGTCCTTCCCGTCCGACCGTTCCGACATTTCAAGCAGCGCGATCAGCTCCCTCTCGGTCCGCTCGACGCCTTCGCGGTCGGCCTTGTTGATGACGAAGATGTCGCCGATTTCCATGATGCCCGCTTTGATCGCCTGAATGTCATCGCCCATTCCGGGGACGAGCACGACGACCGAAACGTCCGCGGCCTTCACGACATCCACTTCGTCCTGTCCGACGCCGACGGTTTCGACCAGCGTCCTATCGTATCCGGCGGCATCCAGAACCGCAACGGCGTCAACCGTCGCGCGAGCCAGCCCGCCCAGGTTGCCCCGCGTCGCCATCGAACGGATGAAGACGCCGGGGTCGTTGGCCAGAGTCTGCATCCTGATCCGGTCGCCCAGAATCGCCCCGCCCGAAAACGGACTCGAAGGGTCAACCGCGATGACGCCGACCGTCTTACCCGTCGAGCGGTAATGCAACGCTAGTTTGTCAACGAGCGAGGATTTGCCCGCCCCCGGCGCGCCGGTCACGCCAACGGTCAGCCCATGCCCCGTTCGCGCGAAGAGCGCCTTCAGAATCTCGTTCGCGTCGGGCGAGTCGTTTTCGATCTTGGAGATTGCGCGGGCGATGGCGCGTGGGTCGCGCGCCAGGATCCGGTCGACAAGTGATGCGGTCATCGAAAGGACAATAGATAATGGATAAACATCGGTAACGAAGCTGAACTATAACCGCAAAAGGCGGTAAATTCCACCTGCCAATCGGCGTAATCCGGGATCACGATTGCGCTTGTCGGGTGGGGGGATAAATCAAGTGGTAGCGCCCAACATCCTTCGAGCGTCAATCTTTCTTCCATCTTTCAGAGAAATTCGCCGCCTCTTCTTTCGCGCCGGAGCGCTTGTTGGCGACGCGAGCCATCACGAAGAGGAGATCGGAGAGGCGATTGAGATAGGTCAGGGCGTGTTTGTTGACCGCCGACTGGAGGGTGAGCGCGACGACCGATCGTTCGGCGCGGCGAGAGACGGCGCGGGCCAGATGCAGCGTGGCGCCCAGTTGAGTTCCGCCCGGCAGAATGAATTCGCGCAGCGGCTCCAATTCTTCGAGCAACAGGTCGATCAACCGCTCCATCTCGGCCACGCGTTCTTCTACGATCCTCGGTACCTGAACCTCCAGCGGGCTGGCCAGGTCAGCGCCGACGATGAAAAGCTCATTCTGAATCTTGCCGAGCGCCTCATCCAATTGCGAGTCGGACAGGCCGACCCGCGTCATTCCCAGCAGCGAATTCAATTCGTCGACATCGCCGTAGGCGACGACGCGTGGATCGGCTTTGCTGACCCGGCTTCCGTCGACCAGCGAGGTCTCGCCCGCGTCGCCGCTCTTTGTGTAAACACGACTAATTCTCACGGTAGACTCCTCAGGAAAATCCCCGGGGCAATTTCAATTATTCCCGCACGCCGTCGACAAATCGCAGCGTCATCTCCGCGGTCAGTACTCGGCGCCATTGGCGATCGAAAGCGAAGCAGACCTCCCGCGACGATTCGAGGAAATTACGCAGCAGCGACGGGTCGATCAGGCGCCCTAACCGCATGGTTGCGGGATTGAGCGTCTCTCGAATCTCTTCGTCGTGCAATAACCGCAGACGGTCAGGCTTGGGCGCGGCTCCGGCGGCGAAACACCTCTCCTGCGCCGTGTCCCAGGCCCTTTTGGCGCAGCGCCACGCCGCAGGGACGAATTGCGGCAGATACCGCAACGTAAACGGGGCCGCCGGGTATCCGTGTACAAGTGGATAGGCGGCCAGGCGATGGCTCAACATCGACATCAGGCCGCGGACGAGCCTGCTGCGTCTGCGGGTGTGCGCGGTCGTCTGAAGCGCCGTCTCCAGCGTCGAGCGGAACATAAACGGCGAGACGCATGGCCAGACCTGGTCGACGCCGCTCCAGATTCTTCCATACCATCGCTGCATTCGCAGGACCAGATGGGCGTGATCCATTTGCGCTGTGTTGGGCCATCCGTCCAGGCCCTCGTTCAAACGGCTTATGATCATAGCCAGGCGCCCGACGATGTCAACGGCGGCGCCTGGCGGGAAAAGATCAGGGCTGCGCGGATCAGCCGCGTAACACTTTGTGGCCAACTCGCGGCAATCGATCGGTTCGCGCCGCCCGACCTTAGGGAAGAGCATGTTCCACCCGTAGTCCCGCGCTATCTCGCCGCACGAACCGTTGACGCTCACGTCGAACCGGGCCGAAAGGCCGTCGCGCGGCGAATGGACGCGCGCATAGTGGATCAAATCGCATTCGCCGTCGGTTAATCGGAGCGCCTCTTCGAGCCGACGGCCCCATAAAACTTCAGCCGGTTTGAGCCGGCTGTTCGGCGCGCCGATCAATTTCGACAAGCCTCTCGAGATGATCACGTCGGGGTCGGTATCAAGGCCGACTACGGCCGTTTCAAATTCGACCCCGGCGTTCAAAAAAGCGGCGACCACTAAACGCGAGTTATACCCCCCGGTCAGATCGCAAACCGGGCGGCGGTAAGTCGCGGCGATCCGGTCGGCCGCGCAAATAAGCCGCTCGCCGAAGGCTTGCGCGGCGTCTTCGCCGTCAAACGCATCAGGATCGAGATCGGTCATCCGCCAGTAACGGATCGCCTCGGTCAATGCTCCGTCGGCAAAACGGTAAATCGTGGCGGGCTCGAGTTTCCTCACTTCGCGGAAGAGAGTGCGGTCTTCGTATACCGCCCCCGTGCTCAAAAATTCTTCGCAAGCCAGCGCGTCCGGCGTGGCGTCGTCCAAGGCGGCGAGCAGCAGCGACGATGTGGACAGGGCCACGCAATCGCGCAAGACGCGCATAAAGCAATGACGACCGCCCATCAGATCGGTGACGACGAAGACTTCGCGCGACCGCGCGTCGCAAAAGACGATGACAAAAAAACCCTCCAAGCCCGACGCCACGCGCGTAATGGTCTTCTCGACTGCGCGCCGTAGCAGCCACTTCTCGTCCCCCGCCCCGTAACCGTTCGCGTGAAACCACGACCCGGCGGCCATCAGCCAGCATCCGGTAGCGTCGTCGGTAACCATCTTGCCGCCCGACCCGTTCCGGCGCGCGAACGAAGCGGCGCGCGCGTAGTCGACATCAATCGTATTTTTCGGCGCTTGCGATTTGATCCGCCGCGCGAGATCCAACCCGGCTTTGAACAACTCCTCCGGCTTCGACCAGACGTTTTCGGGCGACACAACAGCAAAAATGTTTCCCATCGAAGTTCCTCCGACAACCAAGCGCGAAAA
Source organism: Blastocatellia bacterium (assembly GCA_035275805.1). Lineage (GTDB taxonomy): Bacteria > Acidobacteriota > Blastocatellia > RBC074 > RBC074 > JAJVID01. Next base: position 8,263 of record DATEMG010000278.1, on the reverse strand, counting down.
GGCGAAGGTAGAGGATCACCATGTCCGTTCAATCTTCGGTCAACGACCTTCCACTTTCGATCCTCGATCTTCTATCTTCGATTCTCGTCACTTCGTGGTCGTCTTTTATTGCTTTAGGGAGTTGCGATTTCCGGCGTCAGCCTTGTCATGGCGCCGGATGAGGAGAGTTCGTCGGAAGGGAGTAGATCAATTCGTCCATACTCTACGCGCCTTTCGCCAGCTTTTGCAATCGTAATTTGCGCGCCTCTAATCTTCATTAACGCGCGCGGCGCATTTCCCAACCTCTTATTTAACAGTTTTGAATAAGCATTTTGCTTATTCAAGGAAAGGGCGAAATCGTTTAATAACGACGCGTGGGAAAGTTCAACTGGCCGGGTTGACTCGGGCTAGGAAAGTTTTATCCCTTCCGACGGCTGAATGGTTGCGCTGTTTATCTGAATCCTCTCTTTCGGCTTATCGCGCCAGAAGGTAAGCGTCATCTATGGTCTTATCGGATCGCACAACGAATGTCAGGCGCGATTTCGGTCTCTTAGGCTTCGGAACCCCATCAATCAGCCTTCTGACCTCACCGCCAGTAATACAATAGTCGGCGCACAGCCTTCTTGCCGTGTCGAGATTGTCATATTCGGTCAGGAGACGCTTCAACACGCTGTGTGATATGAAGATGGAAATATTAGCTATGGCTGTTTTCATAAACCATCCTTCAGACAATTGAATTGTCAGTGATTAAGTAGACTTGCCAACTGTACTTACAAGCAATCAATGTGCCATAGCGTACATACGCCCATTCTTTATTCAACCGAGCGCTTCCAAAATAAGTAATAGCCAGCCGTCAGTGAATATCCAGCTCCAGCCGCGATTCCATACTCCTTAAAAATGCCTTTCAATAAAGGTTGCGCGCTCACTAACTCCCAACCTTCATTTCCCAGACGATTCAAATGTTGCGCGTATGCAGGGTTGTCAGTCAGCGACTCGATGATCGGCCTACGAGGAGGCTCCTTCGCCTTAAATACCCATACTCCGCTTTCCTCGCTCTGATAAACGACCGGAACAAACGTTGTTAGATATTCGAACCTCATTCTTGCGCCTCCTATTTCTCACCCTTTCACAGCTCGGGCGATCGATCTACCAGGTTTGTTCTCGCGCCTACCGACCGCTTCGACCAACTCGACCAATCTATGAAGCAGTGTCTTCCAATCGTGCTCGGCTTCGACGAAATGACGGGCCTGCGTCTCAAGGTTCTCGCGCAGGCCCGCGTCGCGGATGACTTCGAGAGCCGCGTCGGCGAATCGGCGCGGCGAGTCGGCGATCACCAGGTGTTCGCCGTTAACGACTCGCAACCCGGCGACGGCTTCCGGAGATGAGATGACGGCCTTGCCGGCGGCCATGGTTTCTAGGACCTCGCGATGCGCGCCGCGCGCGCGGCGCAGCGGGACGACGCATAGCGTCGCTTCACGTAAATAGGACCGCGCGTCAGGCGCCTCTCCCGAGACGATAACGCCCGGATAACGCGCCAGCTTTTTCACTTCGTCTGTCGGATTGGCCCCGATGATCGAGAATTTCGCCCGCGATTCACGCGAGCGTATGAGCGGGAAGACCTCCTCGGCGAAATAACGCGCGCCTTCGACATTGGCGAAATCGTCCATCGCCCCGACAAAAACCAGCCGCGGCGAGATCGTGTCGGGCGATTGAGACGAAGGCCGAAAATGATCCAAATCCACCCCGCCGGCGATCGTCCGCAGGCGCGCGCGCCGTGTGAATTCGTCGAGGCGGTCTAACAAATCGGCCTCGCGCCTTGTAGCCACCACGGTATTCGCAAAGCGCGTGACGACCTTGTATTCATATTCGCGCAATCTTTTCCATTCAAGCGAACATATCCATGAGCTAAACGGATTCGCCCTGGTGGCGCGATCGAGCCACTTCTCGGAATCGACGTCCGCCATGTCCACCACGGCGCGCGAAACCAGATCGCGTGGGACGTATTGCGCCATTGGGGACGAACAGACAAAGACCGCGTCGAAGTCGTTGTCGGAGACCGCGCGCTTGACCAGCCGCCGCATCTTTCGCGACGCGAGATAGCCGCGCGAGAGCGGGCGCAGGAAGGCCAGATTGACGAGCGCGCGCGCGACGGCCCAGACGCGCCGCAGCGGCACGATCCCGACCGTCGCGCACATACGCCCCAGGTCAACCTGATAGTTCAGATCGTTCAGGTCGTCGGCGAAGGCCAGCAGATGGACTTCGTGACCGCGCTCGATGAACGCTTGAAGCTCGTGAGACGAGCGAACCTTGCCGCCTTTGTCCGGCGGATAAGGGATATGTGGGGAGATGAATAACAGCTTCATATGGATCCGGTAGCGGTCATCATGAGATATGGACAAGCGCGCCTATCCTTGTGGCCACCCGCCCTGATCGCCACCCGATCCGCCCGATCCGCCCGATCCGCCCGATGGTGGCGGATATTGCGGGGGGTAATTGGGAGGATAGTTCGGGGGTTGGCCGGGAGGATAACCGGGCGGGTATTGCGGCGGCGGAGGTTGATCTCTACGCTTCTCGAACAAAGCGACGCCGAGCAGTCCGCCGAGCGTCGAAAAACCAATATAGATGACGCTTACTATAATCAAAGTTATCAGCACTGAGATGAGCTTTTGCGCCATAGGCTGATTAGCGCCCTCCTCAATCATCTTTCGTATCGCCGCCTGAAAGTTAGGATCGTTACTCATCTCCGCCATTCGATTGAGCAATTCCTCTTGGAAACGCTGCCCGATGTTGAAAACAGCAAACGCGAGGGAGATAAGGGAATAGATGCCGGCGGCGATCAATCCGGCGACCGCTCCGACTTGCGCGCCCTCCCCGCTTCTGACGGGCCGCGGCGCCCGATTAATCAACATCTTCGCGGCGACGGCTCCTCCGACCAGCAACCAGGCGCAGAAACAGCAATTAGCAAAATTAACAATCGGGATGACCGAGAGTATCCCGGCCATTACCCCTCCGACAAGCGCTGGTTGTTTCCAATCCAGTTCATTCATTTAGCAGTCACCTCCGTGGTTTCTTCATTATTAAATTGTAGATGTCGGTTGGGGCATTGAGTTCAGCTGTTCGTTTTATGGACCGTTAACCTGGCGCGCCAATCATTCAACGCCGAAACGAGGCCTGGCGTCACATAAAAAGCGGCGACGGCTCCGAATAATACACCGGTCAGCGCCCGCGAAAGAAAAGTGTTCGCGAACAGTCCCAAAACGCCTCCCGTGAAATCGATCGCTGTCGGGACGGCGGCGCCGATCAATATCCATCGGGGCGGGAATCGCTCTTCTCGCAGATCGCGCAGGAAGGGGTAAAGCAGCAGACCGATGATGAATCCCGCGTAAATGCTCGCGCAGCGTGAACAGACGCCCATCTGGCGACCGTGAAAGTAAAACGACCGCTCCGGCGCCTGATGGCACACGGCTGAAAATCCCTTGTAGATGACCGCCGAAGCCAGGAAATGTCCCTCCGAAGTCAGCCACGGCGCGGCCAGTATCAGCGCCGCCCACAAAATAGACAGCGCCATCAAAGCCGCGTAAACGATCATCGCGTCGCGCCTTCCCGTAATATTCATTTGCCCGATCGAATACAATCAGCTACTTGATTGCGTCGAGGAAATCATAAACTACGCGCGTCAGTCGTCCCATGCGCTCTTCGACCTCTCCGCGCGAGATCCGCTTGTCTACAGTGAAGACGGCGATTGCGATCGGATTGCCTCGAACGAACATTATACCCGCGTCGTTGGTCGTCGAGCCGATGGTTCCGGTCTTGTGAGCCATCCCTGCGGATTCGGGCAGGTAGCGCGGCAATCTCTGGTTGAACATTTGCTGGCCCAGAATCGTCATCATCATCTGGCACGAATCTCTGCCCGCCGCCTCGCCCTTGTAAATCTTTTCGAGCAGTAGAGCCATGTCGCGCGGCGACGAGACGTCCTTCATTACTTTCGCGAACTCGCGTTCGGCTTCGGCCTGTTTTTCCGGAGTGATCCGCAGCGTCCGCGTCATGGCGATGATCTCCTGGTAAGTCTTGCCGCGCGCGGTCTCGTCCATCAAGCAGAGGTAATCGCGTATCAACTCGAACGTGGTTCGGTCGACGCGGACGTTGTTCAACCCCATTGAGCGCATGGTCGCGGTCACGTTCTCCGCCCCGACCTTCTTGAGCAGGATGTCGGTGGCCTCGTTGTCGCTGAGGACGATCATCAGAGTTATCAGATCTTTGACGGTCGGCTTCAGCCCGTTCGACAGCAGAGTCAGCGCGCCGCTGCCCAGCGTGCGATGTTCGTCGCCGAGTTCGATCCGGTCGTCGAGCGAGAACTTCTTGGCCTCGATCTGGCGGAAGACCTCGACCATGATCGGAATCTTGTAGACGCTGGCCATCGGGAAAAGCCTGTCGCCGTTGATCGAAATCTCTTCGCCGGTCTTGAGGTCGCGAACCGCGACGCCGATGACGCCAGGGAACGCGTCGGAGAGTTCCTGCAGGCGCGATTGAAGCCTACTGAGTTGGGACGAATTTCTGGCCGAAGGCGCCTCTTGCGCATACGCCGGGAGTGACAACAGATAGAGCAGCGACAGCGCGCAAATCGCGCGGCGCTTTTTAAAATCGGGGATCATATCGACTACATCCTATCGAACCTGACAAACGCGTCCGGCCCGCCCTCGACATGCACGGTATCGACGAAACGCACGTGCATCGTTTCGGTAGTCATGACCAGCGACTGAGTCCTTTTGCCGGTCCCGAAAAACCTGACGCCGCGCAGGATCGTGCCGTCAGTCACGCCGGCGGCGGCGAAGATGATCTTGTCGCCGGGGGCAAGATCGTTTGTGTGATAGACGCGCGTCGGATCGCTGATCCCCATCTCCTGCATCCTTTCGACCAGGCCGTCGGCAATCTTCGCGCGGTCTTCGGCCTGCTCCAAATGCTCTTTCAAGACGAAGCGGGACTGAATTTCGCCGTTCAGACACTTCATGGCGGCGGCGGTGATTACGCCTTCGGGGCCGCCGCCTATGCCCATCAGCGCGTGAACGCCCGACCCGGCGACGGCCGCCGAGATTCCCGCCGACAGATCGCCGTCGGTGATCAGGCGTATGCGCGCGCCGGCGTCGCGAATGTCCTGAATCAGTTTGCTATGGCGGGGGCGGTCCAGAACTATGACAGTTAAATCTTCGACTTTCCGCCGCAAGCGGGCGGCGATGGCGTTGAGATTCTCCTTGACGGGAGCGTCAATGTCCACGGCGCCTCTGACCGAAGGGCCGACGACGATCTTGTTCATGTAAATATCGGGGGCGTGGAGCAGCCCGCCGCGTTCGGCGGCGGCAAGCACGGCGATGGCGTTGGCTGCGCCCGTCGCGCACAGGTTCGTGCCTTCGAGCGGGTCGACGGCGATGTCGACTTCGGGGTAGCCGTTGGGGTTGCCGTTCTTAGCGCCCAACCCCACGCGCTCGCCGATGTAGAGCATCGGGGCCTCGTCGCGCTCGCCCTCGCCGATGACGATCGTGCCGTCCATCGGGATCGTATCCATAACCTCGCGCATCCTCTCGACCGCGACGTGGTCGGAGTATTTGCGGTCGCCCCTTCCCATCGTGCGCGCGGCCTCGACCGCCGCCGCCTCGACGACGCGCAAAAAATCGAAGAGCAGATCGTGTTCCATCGGACGTCCTGTGTTCATGGCTCAACCTCCTCTTTCAGGTTTCAGGTGTCAGGTTCCAGGTTTCAGGTTCCAGGTTTCAGGTTTCAGGGTTCAGGGATTGCTCTTAACTGACACCTAACACCTGACACCTGACACCTGGAACCTGAAACCTGTCAATCTCCGGCCTTTTCGGACAGGTGCGGGTCGAAGCACCCACGACAGCGGGCCTCGTAAGACTCGGCGGCGCCGACCACCACGCGTTCACGACTCGCTATCAGACGCTGCGTATAGGTCGCCGGGCTTCCGCAGCGGACGCAGATCGCCCGCGTCTTAGTGATGTCTTCCGCGACGGCCAACAGGAGAGGCATCGGCTCGAACGGTCGTCCAAGATAATCCATATCCAGGCCGGCGACGATCACGCGCTTGCCCTGATCGGCCAGATTGTTCGCGACTCTGACCAGGTCCTGGTCGAAGAACTGTCCTTCGTCAATGCCCACCACATTGGAGTCAATCTCGACCGTCGCCAGAATCTCGTTGGCCGACTTGACCGATTGCGAGGCGATCTTCATTTCGGAATGCGAAATGATATGTTGATCCGAAAAACGCAGATCGATCGCGGGCTTAAATATCTGGACCTTCTGCCGCGCGATCTGCGCCCTGCGCAAACGGCGAATTAACTCCTCGCTCTTGCCGCTGAACATCGAGCCGGTGATGACCTCGATCCAGCCCGAGTCGCTAGATTGACGTTCCAATTCTTCAAATCCTTTCCGCATTTCGTTTCCCGCTACTGGCTTGCCGCCACCTTCTACACCAAAATGTATGGGCGCGCAAGAAAATGGTTTCTTCTTCATTGGACTGACCAATCCGGCCAGGTGTCAGGTGTCAGGTGTCAGGTGTCAGTTAGGAGCAATCCTGAAACCTGAAACCTGAAACCTGAAACCTGATTGCTTTTTTTCGTGTGAGGTTGAACAATCATCGCCGTGTCCGCATCAATCATCAACATCGCCGATCACCGGCGCCCTGAAACGGTCGCCGAATTACTGCGTGACGCGCGGATCGCTCGCGCCTTCGACTTCATCGACTCGTCGCAAGCGCGTTTCACCGCCGAGCTGATACGCGTCTGCGAAATTCCAGCCCCGCCCTTCAAGGAGCGTGAGCGCGGGCATTACATCGCCGCGCGTTTCGCCGAGTTGGGCCTGGCCGACGCTCACATCGACAGCGCGGGCAACGTGATCGGCTTTTATCGCGGCGAGAGCGAGGAGCCACTGTTGGCGCTGTCGGCGCACATAGACACGGTTTTTCCCGAGGGGACGGACGTCAGAGTTCGGCGCGTGGGTTCGCGGCTGTGCGCGCCCGGCATTGCCGATGACGCTGCGGGGCTTGCGGCGTTGATCGGGCTGATTCAGATTCTCAATTCGGCCGAGATCAGGTTGCGCGGCTCTATAGCTTTCGTAGCCACCGTGGGCGAAGAGGGCGAAGGCGACCTGCGAGGCGCTCGGCATCTGTTCAGCGAAGGGCGATTGGCGGGACGCGTTTCGGCCTTCGTTTCGTTCGACGGGACCACGGTCGAGTTCATAACCCATCAGGCTTTGGGGTCGCGCCGCTACCGCATAACGTTCAAAGGGCCGGGCGGCCACAGTTGGGGCGATTTCGGCGTGGTCAACCCGGTTCACGCGCTGGGCCGCGTGGTCGCGCGGCTGGCCGACTACCGCGCGCCGCAAGAGCCTCGCACGACTTATAACATCGGGCGCGTCGAAGGCGGCGAGTCAGTCAACGTCATTCCGCGGTCCGCCTCGATGGACGTCGACTTGCGCTCGGTCTCGGACCTCGAGTTGTCGCGGCTGGAAGAATTTCTGCTCGCCTCTGTAGACCGCGCGACCCGAGACGAGAACGCCGCGCGCGGAGCTTCCGTTAATAAACTTCAGGCCGAGTTGACGATGATCGGCAACCGGCCTTCCGGCGAGACTCCGCGCGAAATTCCTCTGGTACGCCTGGCGATCGAAGCGTCGCGCGCAATGGGAGTCACGCCGATCCTCAACCGGGCCTCGACCGATTCAAACATCCCTATCAGCCTGGGGATTCCGGCCATCACCATCGGCGCGGGAGGCGTCTCGGGAGATTCACACCGGCTGAGCGAATGGTACGACCCGGTCGGTAGGGAGATCGGGTATAAGCGCGCTCTGCTGCTGGCTGTGGGAATGAGCGGGCTGGCTTAACGACGATATAAATGAGACCTACAAGTCCTGTGGGGCTTATAAAACCCATTCTTGACTTTCAAGGAGAAGAATATGTCGGAAGAATATACCGAATACGAGCTGGAATTCTTTCAGGCGGTCGACCGAAACACGGTGGCCGAACAGGCGATCTTTGACGGATTGATGTCTATTCGCGACGACCAGTATTACACGCTCTTCGAAATCGAGGCCGAACACACTTGCGGATGGGCGCGCGTGCAGGTCTTCCCCGAACGCTCCGGCACGCTCTACCGCTGTATGAAATGCGGGGTGGCGGGAATCATCGGAGGGTAGGGATTGGATAATGAAGGGGTGAAGGGGTGAAAGAGTGAAGGGGTGAAGGGGAGATCGGAATATCGAACTCACCCCTTCACTCTTTCAC
>DATEMG010000277.1:0-8650 GCA_035275805.1 Blastocatellia bacterium | reverse complement strand
CTTGGTCTATCTTTACGCGCCGCGCCCGGCTTCGTGGCTGGCGCGGGGCTATGTCGAGTTGTTTCGCGGCACGCCGCTGCTGATCCAGCTCTATTTGATCTTTTACGGACTGCCGAACATCGGCGTGAGACTCTCGCCCCTGGTCGCCGCCGTGTTCGGCCTCGGGCTGAATTACGCGGCCTACGAGGCCGAAAACTATCGCGCCGGCATCGAGGCGATTCCGCGCGGGCAGATGGAAGCGGCCCTGTCGTTGGGAATGACGCGAGCGCAGTCGCTGCGCCACGTGATCGTGCCGCAGGCGATGCGGCTGGTGATCCCGCCGGTGACCAACGATTTCATCGCGCTATTCAAAGATTCGTCCATCGTCTCAGTGATCACGATGGTCGAACTGACCAAGGTTTATGGCCAACTGGCTTCGACCTATTACGATTACATCGGCGCGGGCGTCCTGACCGCCGCGATCTACTTTTTGATGGGGTTGCCCTTCGTGCGATTGGCGCGATGGGCCGAGAAGCGGCTGGCGACCGACAGGCGCGCGCCGGTGACTGCGAAACGGCGCTGGTTCGGCGTCGGGGCGAAGCCGGTTGAAGGTTGATCGATAAAGAACATATCAATAGAACGCTGATGACACGGACGGGCGCGGATCATCGCGGACAAAACTTAAAAGACCAGCGTAAATCCGCTCTATCCGCGTCATCAGCGTTCTATTAACACGCACATTGATCTGAAAAACGCTCTAAATCGGAGAATACTGATGAATCGTCGAGACGTTTTGAAAACAGGGCTGGCCGCGAGCGTCGCGGGCGCGGCGAATGTTCCCGTCGTGGGGGCCGAAAGCAATCACTTTTATGAACTGCGGATTTATGAGTTACGGAACGACATCCAACCCGCCCGCATCCAGGAGTTCTTCCAGAACCAATTTATGCCGATGATGAAGCGGCAAGGCGTCGGGCCTATGGGTTGCTTCAACGTGATTTCGGGATTGCGCAGCCCGTCGCTCGTCGTCGTGATCGATTACAAATCACTCGCCGAGATGCAGTCGGCGATGGAGGCGGCGCGCGGCGACAAAGAGTTCGTGAAAGGCTGGCAGACGTTCGAAGCCGCGAATGAATTGCCCTATACGCGCTACGAGTCGGCGCTGCTCAAAGCGTTCGATTCCCATCAGAAGATCGAAATCCCTCCGACTGACGAGAAGCGCCCCCCGCGCGTCTTCGAGCTTCGCACTTACGAATCGCGCAGCGCCTTCAGCCTGCGCAACAAAGTCGAGATGTTCAACCAGGAAGAGATCAAGATCTTCCGCGATTGCGGTTTCGCGCCAGTCTTCTTCGGGGAGGCGATCGCGGGCATGAGATTGCCCCATCTGACCTACCTGATCGGATTCGACAACATGGCCGCGCGCGAAAAAGCGTGGGACACATTCAGGGCGAATCCCGATTGGGCGCGTGTGAGGAACAAGCCCGGTTGGACCGATCCGGAGGCCGTGTCGAACATTCACGCGTCGTTCCTGCGCCCGACCGCTTATTCGCAGATCCGGTGATCGCATAGCCGGAGGCCTCCGGGGCTAGAACAAAATCATACATGGCGGCGCTCCTAAAACACGAGGGTACTCAGCCTCTATGGAGAAACAGCGCCGTGGGGGGCTCAAAAGCCGGGATTCGGTGTTTACAGCCGCGCGTTTCATAACGTAAGATGAGCATTGCCTCTCCCCCTCACAACATGAATGACCAATGAGCCAGCGCAGAATGGCATCTTTAATGCAGTCAGACAGCGACACCCTAACTACGGAAAAGTCTGTAGCGATAATTACGGATCCCCGCGATCGTTTACTGACATGGCCACCCGGCGAGAGCTTGATCAAAGTCATCCCCGTTGGACTGATGGTCTTCGACGGGGCGTTGGCGGTTTTATTGTTCATACTCGCCTACTGGCTGAGGAACCCCGAAGAGCCGATCTTCATAGTTTCCCAAATTGACCTCGGGTTCCTCTCTTTATCACTGCCTTACGCCTTTCACCCGAGCTTCGACCCGTACCTGAGCGTGCTCTATTTCACGCCGCTCATCCAGGTCGGCGCCTTCGGGTATCGCGGCCTGTACCGCGTCCGCGGCGAGTTCTCGTTCAGCGATGATTTCATCAACATCTTCAAGGCGATTTCGATCGGGGCGATGCTGGCGCCGTTGATCGCGTTCTTCTACCGCGGCGGGTTCGCCTATTCGGCGTTCTCTTATTCGCGTGTGGTCTTCGTTCTCTATTACATGCTGGGTCTGGTGGTATTCACATGTCAGCGCGCGGCCTTTCGCAGCCTGCAGACGTCTTACCGCCGCCGCCATATCAACGTCATTCCGATACTGATCGTCGGGTCGAACGGCGTGGCCGAGATGTGCGTCCGAGAGATTGCGGACGACCCGAAGCTGGGCCGGTCGGTCGTCGGGTTCGTGACGGCCGACGGCGCGCCGCCGAAGAGCCAGGCGCTGAAAGCCTGGCCGACGCTGGGCCGCTACGACGAGATGCACCGCTTCATCCGCCAGCGGGGCGTCCGCGAAGTACTGATCACCGACCCTGAGGTCCATCCGCAACTGCTCTTCGACACGATGGTCAAATGCGGGCGAGGCTCTCGCGTCACGTTTCGCGTTGTGCCCAACCTGCTCAACTGCATCCCGCGCAAAACCAACGTCGAACAACTGGGCGCCGTCCCGATGGTGCGCCTTTTCGAGGAGCCGCTTTCCGCCTCGGCGCGGCTATTCAAACGGAGCGTCGACCTGATCGTCAGTTCGCTGATCCTGTTCTTCACCGCGCCGCTGTGGCTGCTCATCGCGATCGCCATCAAGCTGGAAACCTGCGGTCCCGTGTTCTACCGTCAGGAGCGCGTGGGAATGGACGGTCACATCTTCCAGATCTACAAATTCCGTTCGATGCGTGACGACGTCAAAATAGACGTCGCGCACCGCGATTTCATGGCCAGGGTGATCAAAAACCTCGGCGCCAGGAAAGATCAGAGCTACAAATTCGTCAACGGCGACAGGCTCACGCGCGTGGGCGCGCTCTTGCGTCGCCTGAGCCTCGACGAGTTGCCCCAGGTCTTCAACGTCTTCAAAGGCGAGATGTCGCTGGTCGGCCCGCGCCCGCCCATTCCGTATGAGGTCGAATGTTATGAGACCTGGCACCGCAAACGTCTGGACGTCAAACCGGGTCTGACCGGCTTGTCGCAGGTCAGCGGGCGCTACCGCTTGTCGTTCCAGCAGATGGTCCAGCTCGATATTTACTACGTCGAAAACTGGTCGCCGTGGCTCGACCTGAAGATCATTCTTAAAACCATGCCGGCGCTCTTTATGAAAGAACGCGTTTGACGGAATTGTCTTCCCAGGCTTGACCTCCGAAGCGTATTATTTTCGCTCGTAAAAATAAAAAGTTGCCTTACCGACCGGTTGGTTTATAATGCCCCGCGTCATAAAACAATAGAGACGTTAGCAGACTCCCGATAATTACCCATCTTTGCTGGCTTTGCTGTTCACATCGGTATCACACGCGTAAGCCGCCGGTAAATTCCTTCCCCGGAGCTTGCGATTCGTTCATTTCAAAGTTAAGGATTCAGTTCATCAATCAACATGGCGCGGACAGAGCCGGAGCCTCCTGCCCGTCATGCGCCTCCAGCAAAGGAGATACCTTTATGAGAAACAAGATCGGATTGACAGCATTCATTGCGCTCGCGTTTCTTACTATGACGATCGCGGGCGCTACGTCCGCTTTCGCTCAAGCCTCCAGTTCTACAGCGGAGGTGCGCGGCCAGGTGACCGACGCCAACGGCGCCGTGGTCGCGAACGCGAAGCTCACGTTGACCGACGTCGTCAAAGGCACGTCGCGTCAGGGCGTCAGCGACAGCGAAGGCAATTACGCCTTCCTAGGATTGTTACCCAGCTCTTACGACATGAAGGTCGAGGCGCAAGGATTCGGGGCGACCACAACCAGGCTGGAATTGACGGTCGGGCAGCAGGCCAACATCCCGATCAAGCTCTCGACGGGCAAGGTCGAGATTCAGGTGGACGTCGTCGCTGGCGCGGAAGTGGTTGAGACCAACCGAACCGAGCAGGCTTCGACGGTGGATGCGAAACAAATATCCAACCTGCCGATCAATCGCCGTAACTTTCTGGATTACGCGCTGCTGACCCCGGGGGTGGTGGACGCGGACAACATCGCCGATTCGTCCGACTTCCGCGTCGCGCAGACGCCGCAGTCCGGACTGTCGTTCGGCGGCAACAACGGGCGCGGCAACATGGTGCAGGTGGACGGAGCCGAGACATTAGGCGCGTCGGGCGGCGTGCAGGCGACCGTCAGCCAGGAGGCGGTGCAGGAATTCCAGGTGGTGCGCAACAGCTACAGTGCGGAGCTGGGCGGGGCGGCAGGCGGCGTTGTCAACATAGTCTCGAAATCGGGCGGCAACGGCTTCCATGGCGGCGCGTTCGGGCTCTTCCGCGACAAGGCATTCGACGCGCGCAACGCTTTCGATTTCAATCCCAACGGCCAATCGCCCTTCAACCGACAGCAGTACGGCGGCTCGTTCGGCGGCCCGATCCGGCAGGACAAAACGTTTTTCTTCACCGCCGTCGAGCGATTTAGCCAGGAGCGCACCTCTTTCGTCAATCTGCTCGATCCGAACATTTTCCAGCCGACGGGGTCGCAGGCTGCATTGTTCAACTTCCTGAAGGGTAGCGCGGCAACCTCCCCTTTGGGCGACGCGTTGCTGACGACCACGATGCAAAACGCCCCGCGCACGGTCCAGCTCTTCACGAACGCCAGCGGGCAGTTCCCGTTCGACGAATCGCAGACGCAGTTTTCGTCGCGACTCGACCACAACTTCAGCGAACGGAGCAGCGGCTACCTGCGCTTCAATGTGACTGACGGCAATTTTGAAAACCAGGCTGCAGGGGCGCTGACGGCCGTCTCACGCGGCCGCCAGGTCAGCGTATTCAACGGCGGTGTCGTGGGCTCTCACAACTACCAGTTCAGCCCAACCGCGTTCAATGAATTGAAACTGCAATACAGTTACACGCGGGCCGGTTTCTTCACCAACGATCCCTTCGGACCGGAGATCAACATCGAAGGCTCCGGCAACTTCGGGCGCGACATCTTCCTGCCTTCGGAGAACATCGAGCGTCACTACGACATCTACGACAACTTCTCGAAGATCTTCGGGGATCATACGCTCAAGTTCGGCGGCTCGATGTTCTTCAACCGCCTGACCACGACGAGCGAGACGTTCTTCGGCGGGCGTTTCAATTTCGGCCAGGCGCTTCCTCTTTCGATACTGCTGTCGCCGGCCGCGGCGCCTGATGCGCGAACATTGGCGGGTCAAGTCAACGGAGCTCTATTGGCGACAGCGGGCGCTCCCGGTAAGACCCCGGCTTGCCCGACCGGCGATTGCATCGGGACTCGCCCGGGTCCAAACGGGACCACCCTTCCAGGAAACCTGGTCGCGGACGTTTTGGAAACCACGCTGCTGTCCGCCGTGCAATCGTTCAATTTCAACCTGCCGATCGTCTATCAGCAGGGCTTCGGCGACGCCTCGGCCAATTCGTGGACTGGCCGCTACGGCCTATACCTGCAGGACGCCTGGAAGCTGCGGCCTAACTTCACACTTAACTACGGTCTGCGTTATTCGATTCATGACGAACCGTTCTTCATCCCGACCTACAAGAGGGACTTTCAGCCGCGCGTCGGCTTCTCGTGGGATCCGCGGGGCGACGGCAAGACGGCGATCCGCGGCGGCGCGGGCATCTATATCGGCTTCCTCAACAACGCGGTGGCCAATGTGACGACCGAGTTGAGCGGGATGGGCGATCCGGACAACATCAATATTGTGCTGGCGACGGCGACTTCGCCGGCGGGGTTGCCCACCTCGTTCGCGGTCTACCAGTCACTGCTGGCGCGCAACGTGCTCGGCCAGCGCTCAATCACGCTGGCGGACGTGGCCGTGGCGCCGCTCAACATCAACCCGCGTCCGGGCGCTCCGCTCGAGGTGCGTTTCCGCCTGGGGCCTAATTATCGCAACCCGACGACCTACCAGACCAGCCTCGGCGTCCAGCGTGACCTGGGCGCAGGCTTATCGTTGGAGTTGAACTATCTTTTCGTCCGCGGCCTCCACATCGCGCGCAACCGCGACATCAATCAAATCGGTCGGACCGGCGCGATCCCCACGCTCAACCCGGATGCCGGCCCGGCTTTCACCCGCCTCAGGGACTTCACCGTCGCGGGACGCTTCCAGGACAACATTTACGAAACGACGGCCAATTCGTTCTACCACGGCTTCACCGCGCAGGTGCAGAAGCGATTTGCGCGCAACTTCAGTCTCAACGCGCACTACACGCTCTCGAAGGCGATTGACGAGGTGACCGATTTCAACAGCGACTTCTCGGCGCAGAATCCTCTTGGAGTGGGGCTGGACCGTGCGCTCTCGTCCTTCGACCAGCGCCACCGCTTCGTGGCCAGCGGCGTCATCCAAAGCCCGTTTGCAAACCCGATTGCCCGAGACTGGCTGCTGGCGCCGATCGTCGTAGCGCAGAGCGGGCGGCCGTTCAACCTGCTGCTCGGCTTCGACGCCAACGGCGACGGCCGCTCGCAAAGCGACCGTCCGGGACAGGCCGGGCGAAACACCGGGAAGGGTGACGCCTTCTACAGCTTCGACCTGCGCCTGGCACGCCGCTTCTTCGTCAAGGAGAGTCGTTTCCTGGAGGTCACGGTCGAAGGCTTCAATCTCTTCAATCGGACGAACTTCCAGGGCATCAATAACATCATCGGCGGAGCTTGCGTGGACACTAACGCGCTTCCGGTGCCCTGCACGGCGGGCGCGACGCGGCTGACCACCTTCGACCTGCGAGGGCGGGACGACCAGAAGCCGACCAGGCCGCTCGGCTTCACATCCGCATCCGATCCGCGGCAGTTGCAGTTCGGGGCGCGCTTCAGTTTCTAGTTACTCGAGACTGATGAAAATCGAACTGATGAGGGGAAGCCGTGGCTTCCCCTCTTCTTTATTGCGGATTGACCGATTTATCCTTCGGCAGGCCGAGCCTTTCGTATAGCCTGGTGCGCGCGGCCTTATCCTTCTCGATCACCTGTTTTGCGTGCTTCGCCACCTCTTCGGCGCGAGCGCGCGGCACGACAATCACGCCGTCGCCGTCCGCCACAATCACGTCACCGGGTTTGACCAGCGCGCCGCCGCAGACGACGGGGCGGTTGACCGATTCGATCTCGTTGCGGCCCGGCCGTATGCCGCGCCCCACCTGCCGGAAGTAGAGCGGGATTTTCTGTGTGATTATCTCGTCGGTGTCGCGGGCGGAGTTGCTGGTCACCAGGCCGACCATCCCGCGCTCCTTCCACGTCAGGATGTTGTTCGAGCCGATGGAGCCGACATCCTGATCACCCGCCTCCTCGATGACCAGCGCCGAGCCTTCACGCAGCAGCGCGACGAACGGCTCGCTGGAAATCCGCGAGTACCACTGGCCTTCCCACTTGTCGAAATCCTCCGGCGCCATTTTGCCCGCAGGCGGAAGCTGCGTCGGCACGTAGCGCGCGGTGACGGCAATGCCGACGAAGCGGTGCGAGAAGTTCGTCGTGTCTTTCCAGAGAGGCCGGATGTCGGGACTCATCAGCCCGGTCGAATGCAACCCGGCCTTATCCATTCCGTCCGAAACGTCGGCTACGCGCAGACCGTCGAAGAGAGCCAGCATCTTCTTGTCGTCTTCGAGCGAGTAGACTTCGGTCGCGATGAAGCCCTTGCCGCGGCGCAGTTCTGCGATCGGTTCGGCGCCTGTTGCGGACGTGGTTTGCCCCAAAACGTTGTTTGAAACCCATAGGTATGTGAGGGCAAAACCAGTCAGTTGTAGAGTTCGAGTCAGTTTCATACAAGCTCTCCTTTTCGTTCAGTGACGCTGTTATCGCTTTGCTGAAGTGGCGCATAGATATGCGCCACAATCCTAATCCCGACGCCAGAGGCGTTCAAGAAAAGCGTTTGCGGTAAGTCGGGGGCGGGCCATTTAGACCACTTGGCAAGCGGCGGCTTCTGGCTTAGAGTGCGCGGCATGCCCGTAAAGTCCAGAATCTACATCGCGGCTGGGTTCGGCTGTGTGACGCTGGGCGTGATCGGCATTCTAATGCCGCTCCTACCTACGACTCCGTTTCTGCTGCTGGCCGCGTACTTTTTCGCGCGCGGGAGCGAACGTTGGCATCGGTGGCTGATAACCCAACCGACCTTAAGCCCTTACATCCTGGCATTCCGGGAAAAACGCGGGCTGACGCGGGCGCAAAAATGGCGCATCGCCGGGATGGTGACGTTAACGCTGATCATTACCGGCGTATTCGCGCCCCTCTATGGCAAGGCGCTGGCCGCGTTCATCTGGGTGACCAGCCTGCTCTTCCTATACTTCACGCCGACGGCCGAGTCGAATTGACGGCGGAGGCGGCGCCTCTAAATCAGATTACATGCGTGGCGCCCCAAGATCTGGATTTCGCAAGGCGCCGACTGGATCAGTACCGCGAGCGGTAGATACCGTGTTGGTTGTCAATCGGCCGCCGCATAATTTGGATCGTACGGCCGTTGATTTTTCAACACCCCGTGAGCAATGCGGACAAGCTTGTGCATGGCCGCCGCGATGATTTGCAT
>DATEMG010000276.1:0-26553 GCA_035275805.1 Blastocatellia bacterium | reverse complement strand
ACGAGCTTTGAAAAGCCGGGCTAAGATCAAATGCCGCTCCGCGGCAGGGGAATCGAATTTGAACACCTAGATAGAGTGACCGAATCGTAAGTTTCAAACGCGTAAGTAACCGACTTTCTTAGGTAAGGAGAGTGAGAAATGTTTCAGTGGGAACCGACGATCGCTCTGGCCTCACAAGATTTAGGCATTGGGTCGGAGGAGACGATCATTCTCTTGATTATCGCGCTGATCTTTTTAGGCGTGAGACATTTATCTGACATTAAAAGAATGGCCGAAAGCATGCGCAATTTCAAGTCAGGGATTGCGCCTGAACAGCGCCGGCAGAGCAGTGATTCCCGCCCGGGGGTGTTTATCGTCCTTGCCCTTATGGCAGCCGCGATCATCATTTCCTTAGTGAGGCTGGACGGTTTTTCTGACGGACAAATACTCGTGTTGACCGTCGTGCTACTCGGCTGGATCGGGGTCGGGTATTGGAGTTTTGGGCGAAATTTGCGAAAGAGAAGCGGCCAATGAATGAATCAACACAAAACGACGAAGAACGCGAGTATCCGTACTGGAACCGCGTTTACACCACAGTAATCATCTACACCATTTGCCTGATCGTCGGGCTTTGGCTTTTCTCGCGCATGTTTCAGTAAAGGATCATACGATGCATTGGCTCGATTGGGCGATTGTCGCGGCTTATCTGATCTACATCGTTTACGACGGTCTTCGGCTGACGAAAAAAAGCAGCGAGGTCGAGGGCTATTTTCTGGCCAACCGCAGTTTGCCGTGGTGGGCCGTGGGCTTGTCGGTGATGGCGACGCAAATGAGCGCGATCACCCTGGTGGGCGCGACAGGGCAAGGTTACGCCGACGGGATGCGATTCATCCAATTCTATTTCGGATTGCCAATCGCGATGGTCATCCTTTGCGTAACGGTAGTGCCGTTCTTTTACCGCGCGAAGGTTTACACGGCTTACGAATATCTCGAAAGGCGCTTTGACGCGAAAACGCGGGCGCTGGCCAGCGCCTGCTTTCTATTGCAGCGCGGCCTTTCGTGCGGCGTGATTATCGCGGCGCCTGCGGTTGTCTTGTCCATAGCGCTGGGTTGGAGTGATTGGCAGACGGTGCTGGCGATCGGGTTGATCATGACTTTTTATACGATGTTCGGCGGCGTGCAGGCGGTGACATGGACCGATGTGAAGCAGATGATCGTCGTCGTCACGGGACTGTTTGTTGTACTTTTCGTCATCGTCAGCCAATTCCCGGTGGGCGTCTCTGTCGGCGAAGCGCTCAACCTGGCCGGCGCCGTGGGGCGCGTGAAGACGGTTGATACGAGCTTCGACCCTGGCCAGAACTACACACTCTGGTCGGGGCTGATCGGCGGGCTGTTTCTGATGCTCTCGTATTTCGGCTGCGACCAAAGCCAGGTGCAGCGCTTCCTGACGGCGAGGTCGGTGTCTGAAGGGCGCACGTCCTTGCTGATGAGCGCCTTCATCAAAATCCCGATGCAGTTCCTGATTCTCTTCATAGGCGTGATGGTCTTCGTCTTTTATCAATTCGTGCAGCCGCCGATGATCTTCAAGGCGGATGACAGGGCCAGGGTTCAGCAGAGCGCCGAGTATCAGCGGTTGAACGACGAGTTCCAGAGGGCGTTCACCTTGAGACAGCAAGCCGCCATTACTTTTGCCAGCGCCGAAGGCCAAGACGATATTTCCGCCGCCGCAAAAAAGAGCTTCGTGGAAGCGAATAAGGAAATAGGCGACGTTCGCAAACGCGCCGGCGATCTGATCCAGAGCGAGACAGGGAAGGCTTTCAACGACACGAACTACGTCTTCCCGACTTTCCTCACGACCTACGCGCCAATCGGCGTGGTGGGATTGCTCATCGCCGCGATTTTCGCGGCGGCGATGACTGCCAGTTCGGGTGAGTTGAACGCGCTGGCGACGACGACGGTGATGGACATTTATCGCCGGCATATTCGCCAAGGGGCTTCCGACGCGCACTATCTCAAGGTGGCGAAGTTGGCGACCGGCTTCTGGGGGTTGTTCGCTTGTGTTGTGGCGCTCTTCGCCGCGCGGCAGGGCTCACTCATCGAGGTCGTCAACAAATTCGGCTCATTCTTCTACGGCTCCATGCTCGGCGTATTTGTACTGGCGATTGCGACGAAACGCGCAACGGGCCGCGGGGCGTTCTGGGGGATGCTGTGCGGATTCGCCTCGGTCGCGGTGGTAAGCAATCTCCCAAAGATAAGCTTTCTTTGGTACAACGTCATCGGGTGTGTAGTCGTGGTGATCGTGGGAATGTTATTAAGTCTGCTTGGAAAAAAATCAAATCCTCTCGATAAAGACCATTGACAAGTCCAAAGCGCTACCGTAGATTGCGCTCGCGTTAATATATTGATAAGTCGTAGAAATATCACCAACTATCATCGGTAGTAGGCTCTGAAGCTAATTGTCTGAAAGTAGTTCAGTAGCCCATTACTATGTGTCTTCAGTAGCGATCATAACTGCCTGAGCTTCAGGCAGGCTCTTTTTCAGAAACCCCGTATAGCAATTCTGTTCGCCGGGCGCCTTCCGGCTCTTGCTCGCTTTTTTGGCGAGGTGTAAGGAGTTTCGCGCGAGCGCGGCTTCCGGCATTGCTGTCACTGTTGAACAGGTCGTTTCCAGCCTCAACCAAAACAAGGAGTCACCCTATGAAAAGAAAGCCCGTATGGATTTTTGCGTCCATCGTTGCCCTATTGATGGCTTCAATGCTGTTATGGAACTTCTCGATGCATGCTGCCGGCCGAGGAGCCAAGGGCCGCAACACCGCCGACAACCAAGCGGAAAAGAATTTCGACATCCGAGACAAAGGCGATAAAAACGCGGTCTCGGAGTTCGAGCGCCGCATGGAAAAATTCTCCTCGAGGGAGAAGGAAAAAAACGACAACTTCAAGTTGGCGATGGTCGGCGCCCAGGCGAAAAAGGCCAGGGTCGCTCCGGAGTTGGAAGTCTCCTTTTGCAGTCTGACCAACTCCCCCGAAGTCGTTCAAGCGACAGGCAAGGGGCGCAAATTCCTGACGCCGTCCTCCAAGCTGCCGCGCGAGAGCATCGTCAGAGGTTTCATGAACGATAACTCCGACCTGTTCGGGATGAGTCCGCAACAGGTGGCGAGGCTCAGGAAGACCGCCGAATACACAAATCCGGACGGCAAGCTTTCGTGGGTGAGGATGGAGCAACGGTTGAACGGAATGAAGGTCTTCCGGGGCGAGACGGTGACGGCCTTCAACAGCAGCGGCGAGATGGTGCGGATGGTTGGCGAACTCACCGCCGGGCTTATAGAGGCGGAACTCCCGACCGAGCCCAAGGTGAGCGCTGCCGCGGCAGTTGTGGCCGCGGCGGCTTCGGTGGACGTGATACTGGACGAGAGCCAATTGACCGTTAAAGAGGCGTCGCCGGACGGCAGGACTGTGGTTTTTCATCCGACGGGGCCGTTCACGAGCGACATCCAGGCGGAATTGCAATATTTCCCTATGGACGCCGGGCTGGCAACCCTGGCGTGGTCGATGATCATGTGGGAAGACTCGCCAGCCTACTATACCCTGGTTGACGCCCAAGAAGGGATGGTTGTGTGGCGTAAGAACCTTGTCAACGAACAGACGCAGCCTGCGACCTATGTAGTCTACGACGCGGACAGCCCGGCCCCGCTCTCACCGTCGACGGCGCTGCCAGGCTCCGGCATTCAAGGCGCGGCCATCCCCCGGTCTATATTCACCCTGATCAGCGAGCTTCCGGCGTTCAACAATTTGGGCTGGTTGACGGACGGTGTGAATACGACCACTGGCAATAACGTCGATGCCGGTTTGGATCTGGTTTCGCCGGACGGTATTGACGTTGGCGGACGGCCCACCGGTTCTCCGGATCGCGTCTTTGACTTCGCTTACAACCCGGGGCCAGGCATTCCGCCTCCGGGCGAATCTCCGACCCTTCCCAACTATCGCTTCGGCGAAGTGACCAACATGTTCTTCTGGTCCAACCGCTATCACGACCGGCTATACGAACTCGGATTCACCGAGGCTGCCCGGAACTTCCAGCAGGACAATTTCGGCCGTGGTGGACTCGGCAATGACCGCGTGCTGGCCCAGGCGCAGGACTTCTCCGGCACGAACAACGCCAACTTCGCCACGCCGCCTGACGGGACATCGGGACGCATGCAGATGTTCATCTTCACCGGCCCTGACCCGGACCGTTCATCGGGAGTCGATCAGGAGATACTCATCCACGAACTGACGCACGGCACGTCCAACCGCCTGCACAATAACGGGGCAGGTCTGAACGCGACAATGTCGGGCGGTATGGGCGAAGGCTGGGGTGATTTCTACGGGCTCTCGCTGCTTTCTCAGCCGGGCGACGATCCCCACGGGATCTACGCCGTGGGCGGATATTCGACGCTTCAGATTGTCGCCGGCTTCACCGACAATTATTATTATGGGATTCGACGGTTCCCACACGCGACAAAGTCGACGGTCGGCGCGAACGGCAAACCGCACAATCCGCTGACCTTCGCCGACATAGACCCGACGCAGATCAATCTTACTGACGGCGCTTTCCCGCGAGGGCCTATCGGATCCGCCGCCGCCTTCCAGGTTCACAACATCGGCGAGGTGTGGTGCTCGGCATTGTGGGAAGTGCGAGCGCGGATAATAGACCGCATGGGATTCGCCGGCAACCAGCGGATGCTGCAGCTGGTGACGGACGGGATGAAGCTCGATCCCGTGAATCCGACCTTGCTGGACGGGCGCAACGCCATCCTCGCCGCGAATTGCGCCAGCGGCGGTCAGGATGAGTTGGACATCTGGGCTGGTTTCGCCGCTCGCGGGATGGGCTTTAGCGCCAGCGCGGTCTCTTCGAGCTCAAGCTCAGTGGTCGAGGCTTTCGACATACCCAATCTTAATCTTGGGGCGGTGACGATCTCCGACGATTCATGCCCGCCGCCTGACGGATTCGCCGATCCGGGCGAGACGTTGACATTGAACATCCCGCTCAGCAACCCATTTTGCGCGACCTCGGCAACCGGCGTGGCGATCTCGGTTGACGGCGGCGCGCCCGTCAGTTACGGGGACATTCCCGCCGGGACGACATCATCGCAGGGAGTTCCGTTCACCGTTCCGGTGGCGGCGGTCTGCGGGAGCCAGTTGGCCGTGAACGTGGCCATCTCGAGCAGTCTCGGCACAGTGACCAGGACGTTCAACCTGCAGGTCGGCAGGCCGGTGGTCACAATTACCGCAAGTTCCAGCACCGGCAACATCGCGACGCCGATTCCCGACGTCAGCTCGGTGGACATTCCGATCAACGTGACCGACATCGGCGCGGTGGCCGACGTCAATGTCAGGCTTCGTCTGAACCACACTTTCGACGGCGATCTCGTGCTAAGACTGATCGCACCGGACGGAACGTCGGTCGCGCTCGCCAATAACCGTGGCGGCGCCGGCGACAATTTCGGAACGGGGGCGAACGATTGCTCGGGCGTCTCGACGGTTTTCGACGATTCGGCCCCGATAGCTATCGGCGCGGGCACGGCCCCGTTCGCGGGATCGTTCAGGCCCGATTCGCCTCTATCGGCGTTCAACGGCAAGGGGGTAAACGGAGTCTGGATATTGAGAATATCCGATACCGGGGCCATAGATGTCGGGACGGTCGGTTGCGTCACACTCGAAATCTCCCGGCAGCGGTTCGCCTGCTGCGGCGTGCCGGGAACGCCTGAGCTACAGGCCGCGCCGCCCGTCACAATAACGAACGAGAGCTGCCTCCCAGGCAACGGAGCGCCCGATCCGGACGAGACCGTCACGGTCAACTTCCCGCTGCGGAATATCGGCACGGACAATACCACCAACCTGGTCGCCACGCTGCTGCCTGGCGGCGGCGTCCTCGCGCCGAGTGGCCCGCAGACTTACGGCCCACTCACCCCTGGCGGTCCGACTGTCTCCAGGCCGTTCACGTTCACCGTCGCCGGATTCTGCGGTGGCGATCTCATGGCGACTCTGGCGCTGCAGGACGGCGCGATGAATCTTGGTACCGTGACCTTCACGATCAGGGTCGGCGCGACGGTTTCCGCCACGTCGTCGTTCTCGAATCCGACCTCGATCATCATTCCGGCGACCGGCACTGGCGCAGCGACAGGAGCGCCGTCCAATCCTTACCCGTCGACCGTCAGCGTCTCCGGCATCACCGGGACAGTCAGCAAGGTGACTGTGGATCTATTAAGCTTCAACCATACCTTCCCTAGCGACGTCGACGTTCTGCTCGTCGGGCCCGGAGGGCAGAAACTGCTCCTGATGTCCGACGTCGGAGGCGGCACTGACGCCGTCAACGCCAACTTGACGTTCGATGACACGGCGGCGGCGATCGGCGCAACCGTCGTCTCAGGTACGTTCAGACCGACAAACATCGGGACCGGCGATCTGTTCCCGGCGCCTGCGCCTGTGGGGCCCTATCCAGATCCGCAGCAGCTTTCGGTCTTCAACGGCCTGGACCCCAACGGGACGTGGAGCCTGTTTGTGGTTGACGACACCGCGACCGACATCGGAAATATCAACGGTGGGTGGCGGTTGAACATCACCACCACTGACCCAGCCTGTTGCAACTCGGCCTGTACGCTGAACGTGCCGTCCAACATCGTCGTGAACAACGATCCGGGCGTGTGCGGCGCAGTAGTCAATTATCCAGCGCCCACATTCAGCGGGAGCTGCGGCGTAGTGACCAGCGATCCTCCTTCGGGATCGCTCTTCCCGGTCGGGACCACGACCGTCACGGTGAGGGGAACCAGACAGGACGGCACGATGACCGTAAGCTCGTTTACGGTGACGGTCAACGCGCCGACCACAACGACCGTCCCGGCGGTCGCCGGGCAGTACAGCGACCAGGTCACGTTGAAGGCGAACGTGACTAACGCGGTCTGTCCGGGCGGCGCAGTCGAATTCAAGGTCAACGGCTCCGTCGTCGGATCGGCGCCGGTCACGAGCGGCGCGGCCACTCTGCCTTTCACTATAGGGTTGGCGCAGGGTAGCTATCCGATCGTAGCCACCTACTCAAGCTCGAGTCCGGGCACGGGTAGCGTCGGTTCCGGCACGCTGATGGTCGCCAGGGAAGACGCCATCGTGACACCGTCGGCCTCGAATCCGACGTCCGTCAAGGTGAATTCGTCCGGAGGAACGGCAGGACCGATCACTCTCTGCGCCACGGTCACCGAGGCGAGTGACGGCAGTCCAGGCGACATATCTCTGGCGACGCCGGTGACGTTCACCCTGACGCCAGTCGCGCCCGGCACGACGATCACGCGGACGGCGACCACGAGCGGCGGAGGCGCCGGCGGGACGCTCACGGCCTGCGTGACGTTGAGCAACGTTCCGGTGAACGTCTTCGACGTGGGTATCAGCGTCGGCGGGAACAATTACACAGGTTCCGGCGGCGCTGTGCTAGCTGTCTTCGACCCATCGCTCGGGTTCGTCACGGGCGGCGGAACCGTCGTTAACAACGGCGTGCACGCCACCTTCGGGTTCAACGTCAAATACAAGAGGAGCGGCGCCCCACAAGGCGAGTTCCTTTACATCGAATGCCGCCCGACCGGCACGGTGAAGCTCAAGAGCACGTCCATGCAGTCGCTCTCGATCGTCGGCAATACGGGGGTGTTCATAGGCAAGGCGACTCTCAACGGCGTGGGGAACCATACGTTCCGCGCCACGGTCGTCGACAATGGCGAACCCGGAGGGAACGATCGGTTCGGCTTGCGTGTGACCGCTCCGGGCGGAGCGATCATTCCGGGCCTGACGTTCGACCCGATAACCCTGAGCGGCGGAAACATTCAGGTTCCGCATCAATCAGGGAGTTTCGCGGCGGGCGCCAGCACGGCGCTTAAATAGAAGGTAGTCAGGAGGCGCAGGAGTGGTACGGACTTTGGTCTGTCCCACTCCTGCGCCTCACACTTACCTTAAATAAGTCAGTGACAAGGCCGACTCATTACCTATAGATTTCGCCCGCAATACACACTTCCTCAATGGTTGTCATGAGAGCCTGAAAATTAAGCAGGCTCCTTTCCTAAAAGCCCCAATTGCAAAATTTCTTCGCCGGGCCCGTTCCATCCATGGCTTGTTTTTCGCCAAGTTGGGACAGTTGCGTGTACGGTAGGGGCAGACCTGCGTGTAGGGCCTCGGTGGTCGCGTGGAACCCCATACGCAGTACTACCCTACACTGATTTGCAAACCGCTCTAATACTACAACGAGAAATGTACCGTAGGTTGTCGAACCTGCGGAGTCCTTGGTCTTCCGAACATTGAGAGAAACCGGAAGCATTTATAAAATGCGCTTGTTTTCCCCGAAATTGGAGTAACTAAGGGCTCCGCAGGTTGGACAACCTACGGTACATCGCTGATTTCTCGCTGTAGTACTAAGTCGCCGAGACTTGACCGCAATTTATCAAGTGAAGAGATTGTTGGCGCTCAGCGGCAGAAACTGTAAGCCGCCTAGCCGAGTTTCTGATTAACGCCAACATCCATATAAGCCATCAATAAATCCGCGCTCTGTTATGAGCGACTGAATTTTGGCATCTACCCCGAAGGAGCACCCAAGGATGAGATTCAAATTGAATAGAAACGCCAGATCCAAGCCCGCCACTTTAACGACACAAAAACATTTAAATCGCCGGCGAATAACGCGGTGGTTATTGACCTCGACGCTGATTATCTTTTCCGTCGCCGGTTTGAGCCTGGCGGTATGGCTATTTTCAAATGGGGTTCCAGGGGCAGGCGCCACGGCGCAACTGAATGACATAAGCCCCGAAGCGCTGGCGCAGATCGAAGCCCTCATCAGGGAGAAGGAATCGCGGACAGGCGCTGAACAGAAGATGGACTCGCAACTCATCTATGAACTTAAGATGCGGCGCGGCGACGCTCAACGGCGTGGGGAACCATACGTTTCGCGCCACGGTCGTCGACAACGGAGAGCCGGGAAGAAACAATAAGTTCGGCTTGCAAGTGACCGCTCCGTCCGGAGCGATCATTGCCGATCTGACGTTCGACCCGATAACTCTGAGCGCCGGGAACATTCAGGTCCCGCATCAATCACGCCATTTCGCGGCGAGCGCCGGCACGGCGTTTAAATAGATGGAGGGCAAGAGGCGCCAGCCCACGAGGCTGGCGCCTCAACTACTACCGTCAATAAAACATTGACAAGTCCGAATCATTACCTTTAGATTTCATCGGCGCCACACGCTTCCTCACTGGTGATCATGAGAGCCTGAACTTTAATCAAGCTCTTTTCCTAAAAGCCCCAGCTACAAATTTGTTCATCTTGGCCGTTGCATCACTGGCTCGCCATTTGGCAATGCGCGCCGGTACGTTTCGGCGGCTGATTTTCAAAAAAACTCTGAAACCTGAGCGAACTCAAAAGACACCCCCCAAGGTTTCTGATTAATGCCAGCTCCCATATAAGTCATCAATAAAGCCGCGCTCTCACGTCTGTTATAAGCGACAGAATTTTGATGTCTGCCGCAAAGGAGTACCCAACGATGCGGTTCAAAATGAGCGGAAATGCCAGATCGAAGCCAGCTACTTTAACGACGCAAAGACGCTTAAACCGCCGGCAAGTAAAGTGGTGGTTGTTGGCCTCAACGCTGACTGTCTTTTTCGGCGTTGGATTGAGTCTGGTGGGATGGCTATTTTCAAATGGAGTCTCAGGAGCAGGCGCCACAGCGCAGCAAGGCGGTATGAGCTCCCAAGCGATGGCGCAGATCCAAGCCATCATGAATGAGAAGGGGACGCGGACAGGCGCGCAGCAGAAGATGGACTCGCAGCTCATCTATGCGCTCAAGATGCAGCGCGGCGAAATGATCGCGGAAGGCGTACGGACTCTCGAAACAAACATTAAATATAACAGCCAGAGGAAAATGATCTTAAACCTCAAGGCCAGGGTCAGCGACGCCTTGCTCAACCAGCTCAAGAGTTACGGGGCCGACATCGTAAGCTCCTTCCCGAGATATAACAGCATTCGCATCCAAGCCGTCATTGGTCAGGTAGAAGCCATCGCGGCGTTGCCGGACGTATTGTACGTCCAGCCGGAACAGGGCGCGATGACCTCGCGTGTCGATAGGGCGCCGAAGGCCAGCCCGCAGACGGCTGGTAGACATGACCGTTCGCATGGGTTCGCCAGCCGCGCGGCCAGGGTCCGGAACCTCGTGTCGGCCGCGTTACTGAACAGAACTTCAGTTAACGCCGGCATGGTCGTGGGCAGCAGGAACACCGAGGGCGATGTCACCCACAGGGCGTTCTCTGCGCGCAGCATCTTTAATATAGATGGAACGGGTATCAAGATCGGCGTGCTCTCGGACGGAGTAACAAACCTCGCGGCAAGTCAGGCGTCGGGCGATGTCGGCCCGGTTACTGTTCTGCCGGGACAGGCCGGCTCCGGCGACGAGGGCACGGCAATGCTCGAGATCATTCAGGACATCGTCCCGGGCGCCCAACTTTTCTTCGCCACAGCCTTTGGCGGCATCGTGAGATTCGCGCAGAACATCCGCGACCTTCGCGCCGCGGGCTGCGACATCATCGTGGACGACGTTTTCTATTTCGTGGAGACGCCGTTCCAGGACGGGCAGGCCACAGGCGTGGCCTCGAATACGAACGGCGGCGTGGTTATCCAGGCGGTCAACGATGTGACGGCGTCGGGCGCGCTCTTCTTCTCATCGGCCGGCAATTCCGGCAACCTCAATGACGGCACGTCTGGCGTCTGGGAAGGGAATTTCGTGAACGGCGGCCCGACTGGCGCGCCGCTACCGTCGGGCAGCATCCATGATTTTGGCGGGCAGAACTTCGACGCGCTGACGGCCAGTAGCTTCGTGATCAATCTTTACTGGTCAGACTCATTGGGCGGTTCGGTAAACGACTATGACCTCTTCCTCTTGAATGCGGACGGGACGGCAGTCATAACCAGTTCGACCAATATTCAAAACGGAACCCAGGACCCGTACGAACAGATCTCTAGAAACCAGGACCAGGGAGAACTCCCCTTCCCCGCCGGCTCGCGCATCGTGATCGTGAAGAAGGCGGGCGCGGCGGACCGATTCCTGCACCTGAACACCAACCGTGGCCGCCTCTCAATCGCGACGGCCGGACAGACGCACGGCCACGCCGCCGCAGCCAACGCTTTTGGCTGCGCTGCGACTCCCGCCGCAACGGCTATCGGTGGCGCCCTGAATCCGACGGGCCCATTCCCGAATCCTTTCAGCTCGTCGAACGTGGTCGAGAGGTTCAGTTCGGACGGCCCACGCCGCGTCTTCTTCCAGGCCGACGGGACGCCGATCACGCCCGGCAATTTCTCGGCCACGGGAGGCCTCCTTCGCCAGAAGCCGGACATCACGGCGGCGGACGGCGTCTCCGTCACGGGCGTCGGCGGATTCCCCAGCCGGTTCTTCGGAACTTCGGCGGCCGCGCCGCACGCCGCCGCGCTCGCCGGATTACTCAAATCCGCCAACCCGTCCTTCACCCCGGCGCAAATCCGCGCGGCGTTGATGGGCAGCGCGATTGACATCGAGGCGCCCGGCGTGGACCGTGATTCCGGCGCGGGCATCATTGACGTCGTCGCCGCATTGCGGGCCATCGGAGTCCCCATCCGCACGACCACGGTCATGGCCACTGGGCCAGTTCAATTCAGTGATGTCGTCACGTTGAGTTCGACGACAATCCCGCAGGTCAGCCCGGCTACACCAATCTCAGGCTCAGTCGAATTCTTCGTCAATAACATCTCGGTCGGCTCGGCATCGGTCAATAGCAGCGGCGTGGCGACAATAAATACGCGTATCCTTCTAGCCGCGGGTTCTTACACGCTGAGGGCCGCCTTCACCAGCTCGAATCCGGATATCACCAATAGTATGGGGACTTCGACATTGCCGGTTTCGAAGGAAAATGCCGTCGTAACGCCTTCAGCCTCGAACCCGACGGTCGTCAAAGTGAACTCTCCGAGAGGCTCCGCCGGGCCGATTACGCTGTGCGCCACCGTTGCCGAAGAGACCGACGGGAATCCGGGCGACATCTCGCTGGCGACGCCAGTGAACTTCACCCTTTCGCCGGTCGGCCCGGGGTCGCCGATCACGCAGAACGGCGCCTTGAACGGAGGCGGTATCGGCGGGACGCTCACGGCCTGCGCGGCTTTGAATAACGTTCCTGTGAACGTCTACAATGTGGGCGTTAGCATCGGCGGGAACAATTTCACCGGTTCCGGCGGCGGCGCGCTCGGGGTCTTTGATCCTGCGCTCAAGGCATTCAAGGGCGCAGGCAATGTGGTCCGCAACGGCAGGCCTGGTACCTTCATTTTCAACGTCAAGTACAGGAGGGACGGGACGCCACAGGGCGGGCTGTTTTACGCAGAACGCCGCCCGACGGGCTTTGTGACACTCCAGGCCAGCCCCATGCAGTCGCTCTCTGTCGTCGGCAATACTGGTGTGATCTTCGGCAGGGCGACGGTAAACGGAGTCGCGAATCACTCGTTCCGCGCTATTATTGTCGACGGCGGCAAGGCGGCGAGAAACGATCGGTTCGGCCTCCAGGTGATCTCACCGTCCGGGGCGGTCGTTGCTGATCTGACGTTCGACCCGATAGCCCTGAGGAGCGGTAACATCAAGCGTTAAGCGACAGAATGCAAAGAAGAAAGGAAAAGGGAGTGGGGAGTAGGGAGTGGGGAGTGGGAAGAAGGAAATTTCTTTCCCGCCCCCATTTCCCATTCCCCACTCCCTACTCCCTTTCCGCGTCCTTCGCTCTCTTTGCCTTCTTCGTTTTATTGGCGCCTTCGTTCGCGCAGCAATCGAGAAAGGCGGAAGTGATTAGATTAGGCCAGGAGTTCGAATTGAAGATCAATCAGGAGGCGATGATTGAAGGCGAAGCTCTGGCCGTCGTCTTCGAATCCGTGGTTGAAGACAGCCGCTGCCCCGAAGGCGTGGACTGCATCTGGTCGGGCAACGCGAAGATCAGGCTCAGATCTGGCAAACAGAAGCAGACGCCCGAGGCCGTCGAGCTTAACACTGACGTCGGGTCAAAGAGTTCTTCATATTTGAACTATGAGATCCGTCTGGTCGCCTTGAAGCCGCGCCCGAAAGCCGATAAGCCCCTTCAACCGAATGAATATAAAGCTACTCTGATTGTCACGAAGAAATAGTCCCGGCCGCCGACAACCAATTCAACTCCCGGCCTCCTCCATGTCTCAATGCATATTTCTATGGTATAACGTGATTCGTTGCGCAAGTGATTAATCGACTTATCTTTCACCAACAATCCAATTTCATAGGATCAGCAATGAGACGAATTGTCGCCGCGCTGCTTGTTCTCGCGCTTGCTCTTCAATGCGCGTTCAATCCTGCTTACGCCGACACCCGCCCCGCGCCGGAAGACCGTGGCGCAGGCGGCCTGGCCCTGTCGTTACGCCGACTGCAAACCGTCGCCAGCGCGCTGCACACCGGCGCGCATCCTGACGACGAGAGCACTGAACTGCTCGCTTATCTCGCTCGCGGAGAGGGCGCCCGCGCGGCTTACCTGTCGCTCAATCGTGGCGAGGGCGGTCAGAACGGCATCGGACCCGAGTTGTGGGAGGGGCTGGGCGTTATTCGCACCGAAGAACTATTGGCGGCGCGAAAGCTGGACGGCGCGGAGCAGTATTTCACCCGCGCTTTTGATTTCGGCTTCACGCGTTCGGCTGATGAGACTCTACAAAAATGGAATCGCGAAGAGATTCTGGGCGACGTGGTTCGCGTGATCCGAATGATGCGCCCGCTGGTCGTAATCAACGGGTTCACGGGCACGGCACAGGATGGGCACGGCCAGCACCAGGTCGCCGGGATGTTGACGCCCGAAGCGATCGAAGCCGCCGCCGATCCGAATCGATTTCCCGACCAGATAGCGAAAGAGGGTTTGCAGCCGTGGCGGGTCTTGAAGCTCTATGGCCGCCGGTTCGGCCAGACGTCCTCGGGGCCGCGCGCCGAGTTCGACGTCGGCGTTTACGATCCCATGTTAGGTCGCTCATACGCTGAACTTGCCGCAGACGGACGCAGCCGCCACCGCTCGCAGGACTTCGGAATGATCCAGGTTCGCGGGTCGCAGATGCGCGCGTTCCCGCGGTTGCAGTGTTCGGTCCAGTCCACCGACGTCGAGAAGTCCTTGTTCGATGGCATTGACGTGACCATCACCGGCATCGCCAGGTTCGCCGGCAATAAAGGCGAGCTGATGCTACCCGCCCTGACCAGGGTCAAAGAGCTTGCGTCGAAGGCGCTGGCCGAATTCCGCATAGAGCGGCCCGAAGCGATCGCGTCGCATCTCGCCGCCGGGTTGCGCGAAGTCCGCGCCTTGCGCGCGGCGCTTACCAATCTCGATCCGGTCGCGCGCGCGACCGTCGATGTGATGCTCGCGCGCAAGGAACGTGAGTTCAATGACTCGCTCGCGAAATCGCGCGGCGTGATCGTTGACGCGCTATCCAATACCGAGATCGTCACGCCGGGCGAATCGGTTGACGTGACGACGAACATCTTTATAGGCCGGCCCTCGCCGGGCGAAAACGGATCGAACGCCGCGTCGCCGAAGATTCAACTCGTCGCCCCCGCCGGCTGGCGGGTCGAACAGGTTCAGGCCGAAGAGGAGCGGCCCACGGGCGTCCAGGCGTTCATTCGCGGACGCGAGAAGGCCGACGTCGTCTCTCGTTTCCGCGCTACGGTTCCCGACAACGAACAACCGACACAACCGTACTGGTTAGCCAAACCGCGAGTGAAAGATCAATTCGACTGGGACTATTCGATGCCGCGCAATCTGCCGTTCGAGCCCGCGATCGCTCACGCGAAGGTCGAGTTGACTTTGAATGGCGAGCGAGTCGTCATCGAGCAGCCTGCCGAATATCGCTTCGCTGACAAGACATTCGGCGAAATCCGGCGCGAGTTGAAGATCGCCCCGGCGTTGACTCTGACGGTCCACCCTTCGCTGCTGATCGTTCCCGCAGGAGACGCGAGTCGCGCTCGTGAAATCTCCGTGGAGATCACGCACAACGCGCGTCGCGCAACAAACGGCGCGGTCAAACTCGTCGCGCCGCCGGGTTGGAGGGTCGAAGCCGACGACCGCCCGCTCGCCTTCACGCGCCAGAACGAAAAGACCGCCCGAACCTTCAAAGTCAGCCCGCCGGCCGGCGCGACCGGCGCCTTCGATTTGAAAGCCCTCGCCGAGGCCAACGGTCGTCAATATGACAGTGGCTATTCGGTGATTTCGTACCCGCACATCGAGTCGCATTTCATCTACCGCGCGGCGACGACGAAGGTCGAGGTCTTCGACGTGAAGGTCGCGCGCGACCTGAAGGTCGGCTACGTGATGGGCAGCGGCGACGACGGCCCGGAAGCCCTGCGGCAGATGGGCGCCAACGTCAAAATGATCAACGGCGCCGAATTGGCTTCGGGCGACCTGTCGGTATACGACACGATCGTGCTCGGCATCCGGGTTTACGAGGTAAACGACGACGTGATCGCCAACAACAAACGGCTGCTCGATTACGTCTCGAACGGCGGGACGCTCATCGCGCAGTACAACAAGAACGAATACGCCAACGGGAACTTCGCGCCCTACCCGGTGAAAATGTCGCGGGGCGACCGCGTGACTGACGAGAACGCGCCGATCACCGTGCTCGTCCCAGATCATCCGCTCTTCAATTTCCCTAACAAGATCACCGCCGATGATTGGAAGGGGTGGACGCAGGAGCGAGGCCTGTATTTCCTTAGCGATTGGGACCCGCGCTTCACGCCGCTGCTCGCCTCGTCCGACTACGCCGCCGATCCCCTCAAAGGCGGGCAACTGATCGCGCAATACGGCAAGGGCAATTACGTCTACACCGCCTACTCCTGGTTCAGGCAGTTCCCGGCCGGCGTGCCCGGCGCTTATCGGTTGTTTGCGAATCTGGTGAGTTTGCCGAAACAGAAATGAAGCCACTGATCGAACTGGATGTGATGGACTAAAACGGATAAAATCCGCGATTTCATACCCGCGCCAATCTGTGGTTTCATTTCTAGGATTTCAATGCCCACACTCGACGACGCGCAATCAGCCCTCGAACGCCATTTCGGTTTCAGCCGCTTCCGCGAAGGGCAGGCCGACGTGATCGAAGCCGTGTTGGCCGGCCAGGACGTGATCGTTGTGATGCCGACCGGTGGCGGAAAGTCGCTCTGCTACCAGTTGCCCGCGCTGCTCTTTCCAGGCGTTACGTTGGTCGTTTCGCCGCTCATCGCGTTGATGAAGGATCAGGTCGACGCCTTAGGCGCCCGCGACATCGCGGCCACTTATATCAACAGCTCGCTCTCTTACGACGATCAACTCGCGCGGCTGCGCGGAATGTCGCGCGGCGAATACCGCCTGGTCTACATCGCGCCGGAGCGCTTCCGCAACACGCGTTTCATCGAATCGCTGAGGGGCTGCAAAATTTCGCTCTTCGCCGTTGACGAGGCTCACTGCGTATCGCAATGGGGGCACGATTTCCGCCCCGATTATTTGCGGCTGAGCGAGGCGGCCGAGGCGCTGGGTCGTCCGCCGCTCATCGCATTAACGGCGACGGCCACGCCTCAGGTCAGGTCGGACATCGCCGCTCAATTGGGGTTGAAGATGGCCTCGCCCTTCGTCGCCGGTTTCGACCGCCATAACCTGACCCTGCGCGTCGAGCCTTGCAAGAGCGACAACGACCGCATCACGGCGGCCTATCAGATTGTGAAACGGGCGAAGGGGTCAGGGATCATCTACTGCTCGACGCGCAAGGCCGTAGACGAGGTTGTGGGGAAGTTGCAGCGTATGGGGCTGACCGTAGGCGCGTATCACGCCGGGTTGGACGAGGCGAAGCGCACGCGGATGCAGGATTACTTCATGGCCGGAGACCTCGACGCGATCGTCGCGACCAACGCCTTCGGGATGGGCGTCGACAAATCCGACATCCGATTCGTCACGCATTACAACTTGCCGGGGTCGATCGAAGCTTACTATCAGGAAGTTGGCCGCGCGGGCCGCGACGGGTTGCCATCGCTCTGCACGCTGCTTTTCAATTACGTCGACACCCGCACGCACGAATTCTTCATCGAGGGTGGTTACCCGCCGCGCCAGGTGATCGAAGAGGTCTACTGCTGCCTGCTTGGCGCGGGGCTCGAAACGATCCACTTCTCGGCGGGCGCGATCGCCCCCCGTGTCGGCGTCAAGAACGAGATTGCGGTCAATTCGGCGCTGATTTATCTGGAAAAGGCCGGACACATAGCGCGCCCGCAGGGGCGCGATTCGGGGATCAGGATGATCGATCGCGCGCCGGTCGGCGAGCTGCGCGTAGACTGGAACGACATCGCGCTGCGCGAGGCCGCCGAGCGCCGCAAGCTGCGCGAGATGGTCAATTTCGCCTATCACGAAAAATGCCTGCGCCGGTTCATATTGCGCTATTTCGGCGACCGCAAGGAGGCCGCCAACTGCCGCTGCTCCAGCTGTCAGCCGATATTGAAATGGGGCGAGGCGGCGCCGGTTCAACAGAAACCCGGACGGAAGCCGGGGCAGGGGACTGGTCAAAGGCCGTCGCCCGGTCCCGCGCCGGTGTCAGAGACCGCGAACGGCGCGGAAGCCGCGACACAGTCCATTGGCCTTGGCGGCATCGGCGGCGCACGCGCTTTGAGCGACGACGAGCATCTGGTCGCGCGAAAGATCCTGAGCTGCATCGCGCGAATGGAGGGGAAGTTCGGCAAGGGAATGGTGGCCGGCGTCCTGCGCGGCGCGAAGGCCAAGAACGTCATCGCCAACGAACTCGACCGGCTCTCCACCTACGGCCTTCTAAAGGAGCATTCGCAGGACGACCTGACGCGGTTCATCAACGCATTGATCGTCGCGGGCTGCGTCAAGCAGACTGGCGGCGCGTACCCGACGGTCAACCTGACGACGCTCGGGGGCGCGGTGATGCGCAACCAGACGCGCGTCGAACTCGACCTCGAAGCCGTCGAGGCTGACACCAGCGACGAAGAGATCGCGCTGCCGCCGAATTACAGCGAGACGCGCGAACAAACCTACGCGCTTTACAAACAAGGACTCGGCGTCGCCGAGATCGCTGAGAGGCGAAATCTCAAGCCGTTGACCATCGAAGAGCACCTCGCCGCGTTGATCGAAGAAGGGCGCGAGATCAATCTCTCAGACCTCGTCGACGACAGGGACCGCGCGTTGATCGAAGACGCCGCCGCAAAATGCGGTCTTGAACGTCTGCGACCGATCAAAGACGAATTGCCGGAGCGGATCGGATACGACTCCATCCGCTTCGTCGTCGCCGACCTCAAGCGCCGGCAGAAGGACTGATCCTGGCATTCCGGGATGTATTAAGTGACGCCACTTTGCGCCTTTGCGCCTTTGCGAGAACCGCCGCAAGAATGAACAAGACCATTTCTCGTAAAGGTCGCTAAGGGAGGGCCTTCCACTCTGGTTGGACTTAATTCTCAAAGACAAGATGGCAAATGCCGTAGAATTTGCTTGCTACCTCATTGCGCGCTGTGGTACATAACCCGGTCAATTTCGTGACAGTGGCCCGCGCGTCAGCCTGGGCTTAAGCATGACGCCTCGACGCCCTGCCCCCGCAGGCCAGGTGGCGATCCACAAGACCAACCTAAAGAAAGTAGAGTCTCAAATATATGATTTCAACTGGCACAGCCACTGCCCCCGAACGTACGACCGGGGACATTTTCATCCGCGCGATCACTCTCGACGTTCAGAAAATGACGCCCGAAGCGTTTGCGCCCTACGGCCAAATTATCGGCGCCCGCGGCCAGGTCGAACTCGATCTGGACGGCGGCAAGGCCAGCTTCGTCGCGCAGACAGTCGAAGCGCGCCCGCTCAAGTTCACTTTTCTAGGACGCCACCAGCGCACCGACCAGGTCTTCATCCCGATGGGCGGAACCATGTCGGTGATCGCGGTCGCGCCGCCCTGCGAGAACGGTTCGGCGTCGCCGAACGTCGAGCGGATGGCTGCTTTTCTGGTTGACGGCTCTTTCGCGTTCAAGCTGCATCGAGGCGCGTGGCATACCAGCGCGTTTCCGCTGGACGAATGCGCGACCTTTATGGTCCTGGACCGTGAAAACACCCTCGAAGAAGATTACGACCTGCGCGATCTGGCATCGACGCTCGGCGTGATGGTCGAGATCAGACAATAAATTAATTATCGATACGGGGAGCGTCAGAGACCTGAACCTTTATCAAGACGCCCAGGTCGCTAGCGCTCCCCGCGCCTTACCGCCTGACGCCTCTCACACCGTCAAATGATTTCTGGCGCGATTTAGTTTGGCCACACGCGGTCCAGGGTCTAATGAACGACGGGTCCGAACAATCGAAACTCAGGCTGACGCTTACGGTCGTCACACTGTTTTCGTCGAATATCCTCGGCGGAATCCTCGTCGGTTATCTGCTCGACCGCTGGTTCGGCACAGCCCCGTGGATGATCGTAACCGGAGTCATACTGGGCCTGACCAGCGCGATCATCGGGCTCGTCCGCATTCTGAACCGCCTGAATCGCGACGCCTAATCGGAGCTTCCCCCATGACCGGAATCGCAAAACATCCAATTCTCCCAATTCTTTTCATAGTCCTGTCGATCTTCAGAAGCGATGGCGTCGCGCAGGCGGTCCGGTCATCGCAATCAAACGAGGCGCCATATTTCACCGAGCCGTCCGTTTCGCCCGTAGGTTCGGAGATCGCATTCGTTTCTGGCGGAGACATCTGGACCGTGTCCGCTGGCGGCGGCGCCGCCAGTCTGCTTGTCTCGCATCCGGCGAACGAATCGCGCCCGCTTTATTCACCCGACGGCAAGCGTCTGGCCTTCGTCTCGACGCGGACAGGCAATGGCGACATCTATCTATTGACCTTCGAGACGGGCGAGTTGAAGCGGTTGACCTTCGATGACGCCGGCGAGCAGTTGGACGCGTGGTCGCGCGACGGTCGGTTCGTCTATTTCTCTTCAACGAGCCGCGACATTTCGGGGATGAATGATCTTTTCCGTATCAAGGCCGACGGCGGGACGCCGATGCAGGTCAGCGCAGATCGCTACGCCAACGAATATTGGGCCGCGCCCGCGCCCGACGGGAACATCCTCGCCTTCACGGCGCGCGGCGTCAGTTCGTCGCAGTGGTGGCGTGGCGGCCACAGCCACCTCGACGAATGCGAAATCTGGTTGCTGCGCGACTCTGGTTACGAGCGCTTCACAGACGGCGGCGCCAAAGAGATGTGGCCGATGTGGAGCGCCGAAGGCAGACAGATCTATTTCGTCTCTGACCGCGGCGGCGCGCAGAACGTCTGGGCAAAGCCCGCAGGCGGAGCTGCCCGTCAGATCACCAGATTCAAAGACGGGCGCGTCCTTTGGCCGAACATCTCCTATGACGGTAAGCTGATCGTCTTCGAACGCAATTTCAAAATCTGGAAGCTGGACACCGGATCAGGCAATGCGAGTGAGATCGCAATCACCCGTCGCGGCGCGCCGGCGGGGCCTGCAGTCGAGCGGATCAGCGTCGGCGGCCAATTAAGTGAGCTTGCGCTATCGCCCGACGGGAAAAAGGTCGCGTTCGTCGCGCACGGCGAAGTCTTCGCGGCCTCGGCCAAAGACGGCGGCGACGCGGCGCGGGTGACGAAGACGCACGTCGCCGAATCGCAGATCGTCTGGGCGCCCGACAGCAGGAAGATCGCTTACGTTTCTGACCGAGATGGCGCGTTCAACATCTACTCTTACGACTTCACGACCGGCGCCGAAGCGCCCCTGACGCGCGGCGTCGCTGGCAGCTACGCGCCGTCGTTTTCGCCAGACGGCAAGACGCTCGCCTTCATCCGAGACGGGAGCGAATTGCGCGCAATCGATCTTGAAACGAAACAGGAGCGGTTGCTGGCGACGGCCTATCTCGAACGCCCGCCGATCATCAATGATCGCTTTTGCGCATGGTCCCCCGACGGCAAATGGATCGCCTATCTCTCCGCCGGCGAGCGAGCGTTCACCAATGTCAGCGTGGTTCCGGCGGCGGCGGGCGCCAGCCGTAAGATCAGCTTCCTTGCGAACTCGTTCAGCGGCTCGGTCTCATGGAGTCCCGACGGCAAATACGTCCTGTTCAATACCGCGCAGCGCACCGAAGATGGCCGGCTCGCCCGCATCGACCTGATCCCGCGCACACCGAAATTCCGCGAAGATCAATTCCGCGACCTCTTCAAAGATCAGACTCCGGCTTCGCCGCGCCAGGAGCCGAAGCCCACGACAAAAGACTCGCCGCAACCCGCGCCGGAAAGGGAAAAAGACGAGAAGGCGCCGGACAAGGAGAAAGACGAGAAAAAGCCGGTCGAGATCGCCTTTGAAGACATCCGCCAGCGGTTGAGCTTTCTGCCTATCGGCGTCGACGCCGGAGCTCAGGCGATCAGCCCCGACGGCAAATGGGTCTTGATGACGGCCAGCGCCGAGGGGCAGCAAAACCTCTACGTCTACTCGCTGGACGAATTGTCGCGCGAGCCAGCGGTCTCGCGGCAACTCACCTCGACCCCCGGCTTCAAGGCCGACGCGCAGTTCGCGCCAGACAGCAAAGAGGTCTTCTACCTCGAACAGGGGCGCATCAATGTCGTCAATCTCGACACCAGGCAGACGCGCGCGCTCAACGTCATGGCGGAGATAGACGTCGATTTCGCCAAGGAGAAAATGGAGGTCTTCCATCAGGCCTGGTCCTACCTGCGGGATCATTTCTACGACTCCAATTTTCATGGCGTCAATTGGGACGCGGTGCGAGACATTTACGGGCCGCAGATCGCGGGCGCCCGGACGCCCGACGAGATGAGGCGTCTGATCAACCTGATGGTCGGCGAACTGAACGCGTCGCACCTCGGAATCGCCGGGCCTTTCAGCGGCGCTCCCCCCGTTCAACAGGTCGGACGATTGGGGCTTCGTTTCGACCGCGTCGAATACGAGACCAGGGGCCACTTGCGGATCATCGAAGTGATTGCGCTCAGCCCGGCGGCCATAAACGGCCAGATCAAAACCGGCGATTACCTGATCGCGATCGACGATGAACGGATCGGCGCGAGCGTAAACCTCGATGGCCTGCTGGCGAATAAGGTCAACCGCCGCGTCACTCTGAAGGTCGCGTCGTCGGGCGAGGGCGCGGATACGCGCGAAGTCGTCGTCCAGCCCGTCAGCCAGGGGACTGAGAAAGGACTGCTCTATCGACAGTGGGTGAACGAGCGCCGGGCCTATGTCGAGAAGATCAGCAACGGGCGCCTCGGTTACGTTCACATGCCCGACATGTCTTCGAATTCGCTGACGCAACTTTACGTCGACCTCGACAGCGACAATCATTCGCGCGATGGCGTCGTTGTGGACGTCCGCAACAACAACGGCGGATTCGTCAACGCCTACGCGATTGACGTCTTCGCGCGGCGCGGCTATATGACGATGACCGTGCGCGGTTACCCACCGGCCCCGGCACGCACGATGCTCGGCCAGCGCGCGCTCGAACGCCCGACCATCCTGGTCACGAATCAACATTCGCTCTCCGACGCTGAGGATTTCACCGAAGGCTATCGCGCGTTGAAACTCGGTAAGGTCGTGGGCGAGCCGACCGCCGGGTGGATCATTTACACCTGGGGAACGACGCTGATTGACGGATCGAGCTTCCGCCTGCCGCGTCAGAAGATTCAAGACGGCTCCGGAACGGTGATGGAGATGAACCCGCGGCAAGTCGACATACGGGTCATACGGCCAATCGGCGAAAGTTTCACGGGTAAAGACAGCCAACTGGACGCTGCAGTGCGCGAACTGCTTAAACAGATAGAACCACGCGAGGCGCCTAGCGGCTCCGCCAGGCCCCAGCGTTAATTGGCGTCAAACGCCGGTTTCAGTTCCGGCCAATTCGCAGGTATAATTGAACTTGGAAATCGAACTCGATCCGGGAAATCCAAGCCCCAAACCCCAACGTAATCGTTAGATGTACGGCGCATTCAACCTCACTCATGTCGCCCGAGATCAGCAGGAGTAGAAAATACTCGCTTTTTAGTGTAAGTTTGTTTCTGCTCCCGAGTGAATGTAAGAACAAAGGCTGTCAAAATAAAGAGGGTGTAAAGATATGCGAGGGAGTTTGGAGCCGGACCGGCTCAGCTTAAGGTTGATTCCTGGAGTAGCTGCCCTACTGCTCTTATTCTCAATTATCACGCCGGCGCAACAGGCCAGCCAGCCAGGCCAATCAAGCCTGATCCGAATAATCGCTCAGGATGAAGCCGACAACCCGATTCCCGGCGTCACGGTTCAGATCAAGCGCGACAACGAGATCGTCAGCGCGACCGTCACCGACGAAAAAGGACAGGCGACCACCACAAACCTCGCCCCGGGCAAATACGAGATCGTGGTCTCTAAAGAAGGCTTCGAGACTCGCGCGCAACAGGAGGTGACGTTGACCGCCGCCGGCGCCGTTGAGGTCAAATTCGCGCTCGTGCCTAAGATCGCGCTGAGCGACAAGGTTGACATCAACGCCAGCGCTTCCTCCGCCCTGACGATTGAGCAGACGGCATCGGTCGCGACCGAATTGCAGGCCAGCCAGGTCAGGAATCTTCCTTCGAAGCCGACCACTGTCAGCGACGTTCTCCCGCTCGTTCCCG
Organism: Blastocatellia bacterium; assembly: GCA_035275805.1. Lineage (GTDB taxonomy): Bacteria > Acidobacteriota > Blastocatellia > RBC074 > RBC074 > JAJVID01. The sequence goes on along the minus strand of DATEMG010000276.1, from coordinate 2,914 downwards.
GCGTGATTCGGTCGCCGCAAGGCGAGATCAAAATCTCCGGGTCCAGCGAAAATCGCAGCGCGTTCATAGTCAATTCGGCCGACGTGACCGACCCGGCAACCGGCCAATTCGGGATGACGGTGCCGGTAGACAGCGTGCAAACGATCAGCGTCTTCAAGACTCCTTACCTGGCGCAATATGGACGATTCACGGCGGGCGTGGTCTCGGTCGAAACGAAGCGCGGCGGCGATAAATGGAACTTCGAACTGAACGACCCGCTGCCCGAATTCCGAATCCTCGGCGGCCACCTGCGCGGGCTGCGCGACGCGACGCCACGCGTGGTATTCAACGGCCCTCTGCTCAAGAATCGTTTGTACATTTCTCAGGGCACTGAGTACGCGCTCCGCCAACGCCCGGTCCAAACCCTCGCATACCCGAACAAGGAGACTAAGTCGGAATCGGTCAATTCGTTCACACAGCTCGATTACCTGGTTTCCGGCGCGCATACGCTGACCGGCACGTTCCATATCGCGCCGCGCAAGGACAGCTTCATCGGCCTGGATTTCTTCAACCAACGTCCTGTCACGCCAAACTGGAAAGGCAAGGATTACACGGGCACACTGATCGACCGCCTGACGCTGGGCCAGAACCTGCTCGAAAGCACGGTCGCGGTCAAGAATTACACGGTCAACGTCTTCGGGCAGGGCGTCGCCGACATGAATCTGACTCCCAGCGCGAACACCGGAAACTATTTCAGTTGGCAGGACCGTGAGGCCCGCCGCGCGGAGTGGATGGAGACGCTCTCACTCAAACCGATACCAGTTTCCAGGTTTTTCGGGGGCGAGCATAATCTGAAATTCGGCTCGATCGTCTCTCGCACTAGCAACCGCGGCGAATTCCGCGCGCGCCCCGTCAACATCCTCGACAATCAGGGAACGCTCTTGCGGCGGATTGAGTTTGATGGCGGCCAGCCTTTCGACCTGACCGACCTGGAGACCCACTTCTTTGGACAGGATCACTGGGTTGTCTCGCCGACACTTTCGCTGGATTACGGGCTGAGGTTCGAACGCCAGGGCATTACCGAAACCTTCCGCCTCGCGCCGCGAGCTGGTCTGGCCTGGACCCCGTTCGGGAGGCAGAACACGATCTTGCGCTCGGGCTACGGAATCTTTTACGACCGCGTGCCGCTGAGCGTCTACGCTTACGACAAGTATCCCGACCAGGTGATGACGGCCTTCGCGCCCGACGGTTCGGTGATTGACGGCCCGCGCCGCTTCTTCAACATCACGGATAGAGCCGAGCTTCGCAGAAACGCGTTCATCGGCGGAAGCTCGGACCCCGGCAACTTCTCCCCTTACAGCGGGACCTGGAACGTGGAGGCCGAACACAAGGTCGCCCCGTGGCTGCGGCTGCGCGGAAATTTCCTTAGCAGTAACTCTTCGGGCGTCATCGTCATCAACCCGAAAATCGTTCAGGGACAGGACGCGATGGTTCTGGGCGGCGGAGGCAAGTCACGCTATCGTCAATTCGAGATGGTCGGGAAGATGCTGTTTCAGGAAGGCAGGCAGCAGGTGTTCCTCTCTTATGTCAACAGCCGCTCGCGCAGCAACGTGAACGAGTTCAACACCTATATCGGCAATTTCCCGTTCCCGGTAGTCCGCATCGATCAGTTCGCGCGTGGCTCGGCCGACCTGCCGCACCGCTTCCTGGGCTGGGGGCTGTTCAATCTGCCGTGGAAAATGCGATACGCGCCGATCCTCGAATACCGCAACGGACTGCCCTTCTCGACGATCGATTCTTCTCAGGCTTTTGTCGGCGAGGTCAATTCAATGCGCTTCCCGAACTTCTTCTCGTTCGACTCACGCGTCTCGAAAGATTTCCAGGTCAATCCGAAATACGCGCTCCGCTTCTCGCTGAGCAGCTTCAACCTGACCAATCATTTCAACCCGCTCGACGTGCGCCGGAACAACGCCGACCCGCAATTCGGTACTTTCTTCGGAAACAACCAGCGCAGGTTCAGACTCGACTTCGACGTGCTCTTCTAGGCGCGGAGGGGAGTGGGGAATAGGGAGTGGGGAGTGGGGAAGAGGAAATAGCGACTTTTTCTCTTCCCCATTCCCCATTCCCCATTCCCCATTCCCTATTCCCCACTCCCCATTCCCCATTGCTTACCTGCGCCGCTTGATCGCCGACCAGACGATGTCGGCCGTCGTGTGCGACAAAGCTCCGACGCACAGCCCTGCGAAGCCGCCCCACAAATACTGCTTCTCGGTTTCGTTGAAGATCGTGAACAGATCGGCCTTGATGGTATCGAATTCCCCCATCCAGGTGGTCTGCGCGCCGTTGACATAACGATGCCTGAAGTAAAGCAAGGTCGCGGCGAACAGCGAGAAGACGATCAGAAAATAGACTATGCGGATGATTGTGCCGAGGACCGGGCCGTGCGAAAGCACCGAGCGATGAGGCAGCGCGACCTGATAGGGCTTCCACAAAATCTTCAGCGGCCCCCATCGGCGGTAAGGTTTGCTGTCGAGGTCGAGGTCGGGGCCGAACATCAATCCTGAAAAGACCATCGCTACGGTGGCGATTGCCGATGTGGCATGATTGCCCCAATAAATTTCAGCCGCGAGAAAAGTGAACGGGATTATCGCGTAGGTAATTGCGTCGTGTGTGCGAGCGTTTGGCATATGGAGGATCAGATGTCAGATGTCAGATGTCAGTGAGGAACAGATGTCATATGTCAGATGTCAGATGTTAGTGAGGATCAGATGTCAGACATCTGCATTGCTCTTCGCTGACATCTGACATCTGACTGTTAGGCGGTGACACTTCGTAACCCAGTTGCGGTCACACTTCATAACCCGGTCTGCGGTGGTACATCGTGACCACCCATGACAATTGATTAAATGTGAGCCATAAATTCCTCTTGAGGAGA
>DATEMG010000275.1:0-7437 GCA_035275805.1 Blastocatellia bacterium | reverse complement strand
TGACGGGCGCGGTCACTTACGGCACCGGCAAACTCGCTTATAACCCGCTAGGTCAGGTGGCCGGCAAGACCGGCACTTGCACCGGCGCACGCGACAAGCTCGGGCTATTTACTTCGTTTTCGAGCGTCGATGATCCGAGGGTCGTCGTGACTGTCATCACGAGCGGCTCTAGCGAGGCGGGGCGCCGCGCCGCCGAGATCGCCGGCAGAATCTATGCGGACATCTGCCCACGCTTCTTCAAAGACAAGGTAACAACGCCCGCCGCTTCCGCCGGAACCGAAATTCCGGAACCGAAGACGAGTAATGTGAAGAATTAAGGATCGAGGATTGAGGATCGAAGGTCGTGATACCAGGCGATCCTCGATCCTCAATCTTCCATCTTCAATGCTCCATCCTCCATTCTCTTTATACTTGATCCTCTTAGTTTGAGATCCCTTTGGGGGAGAATTTGCGCAACGCGCTGGGGAAGATTCTGATCGTGGTCGGCGTGCGAACCTTGCCGTCAACGATGATTTCGCGCGCGGAAATCTCCTGTTCGTAAATGTCCTTGTTGGCCGACTTGTCCTGCGTAATCACTGCGCCCTTCAGCTCCAACCCGCCGAAAAGCCCACGGCTGCGCGAATAGGAAATGATTTGGGATTTGAGCAGGATGTCTGTCGACACGTGCGCGTTGCGTCCGACCGGCCCGGCCGAGACGGCGGCGCCGGCGCCGATCTCGAATTTGTCTTGCAGCAAGCCTTCGACGCCCGATTTGTTCATGACCAGCAGGACGAGGTCTACAGCCTGTCCGCCGATCTGCAGCCCGAAGCTGCCGCCCCCAATGGTGAAGTATGCGGGTGACCCCCACGAGCCTTGCGCCCGGCGGCAACTGATCAAGCCTTTGCCGTATTGCCCACCGACGATGAAGCCGCCTTTTTTGACCGAAGGAAAAACAGCGACGCATTGCGCTCGGTCGAGCAGTTCCTGCGGAATTCCCTGGTCGGGCGCCCCCATAATCTCCTGGAAGGCGGATGCGGCCTTCTGAGCGCGTTCGCGCTCCTCGGCTTTGGACGCCTGGCCCGCCGGGCTCTGAATTGAAATCGCGAGAACGAGAAGTGAAGCGAAGACGGTGTCAGTTACTTTTTTCATTTGGCATATTCTCCGAAAATGTCCGACAAGCCGGTAGATTGTCGGGGGCTTCGTGAGTCGTCCCCTGCCGGAAGCGACGACAAGGCGCCGCCTTGTCGAACAGCGCGCGCCGCGGTATTCATTCTTTCAGGGCGCCGCGACCGGCATTAAGGACTCCGGTGAAAAATCGGTTGAATAGGGGGCGCAGCGGCATTTTTATACCCTGGCGTTACTGTTTTTCAAGCGCGCGCAAAATAGCGTAAGATGCGCTCGATCTGGAATCGGAGCATTCGGCATGAATTCATTCGACTCATTCACACTCGCCCCTATGTCTGCGGGCGACATCATCGACCGCGCGGTCAGGCTCTACGGGCGTAATTTTCTGGCGCTGTTGCGAATCGTGCTCGCGCCCAGCCTGGTCGCCTACGCGGGCTCGATTCTTATGTCAATCGGCTGGCGCAACGCCACTATGTCGAAAGGCGACGAAAGGATCGTAATCACCGTTTTGCTGGTCCTGAGCGGCTTTCTGCTATGGGCCATCGGCAAGGCGGCCTTCTACGCCGTGTTGGGCGGGTCGTCGCGCTCGCTGGTGGCGCATTTCTTCGAGGGCAAGCCGATACTGGCCCGGGACGTCTATCGCGCGGCTTGGGAACGCGTCTGGTCGCTCATCGGCGCGACCTTCATGATCGGACTGCTGATAATGGGCGCGATGATAATCGCGTATTTTTTCGTCGTAACCATCATGATGTTCTTCGTCTTGTCGATGGCGACGGTCCTGCAGAATGCGCCCGACTGGATGCAAGGCGCCGCGGCCGTCATATTCGCCATCGTAGTCGTGGCGGCGTTCGCCGTCTCCTTCCTGTTGATTTACGGCCGCGTTGTTTACGTGCCGCAGATTCTAATGGTCGAAGGTAAAGGGGTTTTTAGTTCGATAGGCCGCAGTTTTTCGCTCGCCGCCGGGCAACTCCGCCGCATCGCCGCGCTCATCCTTTTTTGGTTTTACGTCGGCTGGTCCGTGCTGCTACTGCTGTTATTCCCTTTAGGCCTTGTCTCCGATTTGGTCAATCCCTTCAGCGCCGAACAGTCTCCGTGGCACAACATCGCCTGGCAAACAGTTACGCAGTTGAGCGAGATTCTGCTCATGCCGATTTTCATGATCGGATGTACGCTGCTTTATCTGGACAGCCGCGTTCGCAAAGAAGGTTTCGACGTCGAGCTGATAGCCAATCGAACGCTCGCGCAGCCGCCGGCCCCGCCGCCTCTCTACCCTCCTGCGCCTCAGTGGGCGGCGCCCGAGTGGACGCCCGCGCCCCAACAACGCGGCTCATTTGCGCACTCCATTCTCGGACTCGATGATTACACCCCCATGCCGATCAATCCGGATCCGGCGCATGTCCCGCAGTTAGCGCCGGAAGTCTCTCGAATGATATGCGATTGTTGCGGGGCCGAAACAAATATTGAGAATCGTTTCTGCGGTAAATGCGGATCGGCCTTTGGTCATTGGCGAGGCGCAGAGGGCGTCAGCGACCCGAGCTCCGATCAAGTGACCTCTTAATCTATTCTCGGGCCGCTGACGCCCTCTGCGCCTCGTCGCTTCAAATTCAAATGCGCTCACGGACGAATCAATTCTATTTTGCAATCGCGGTTCTCGTCTCTCTATGCGCCCTGCGCGTGTCCGCCCAGGGGCGCTCGACCGTCGACGATTATGCGAATCGGCTCGACCGGGCGGAGCAAATGGTGGATGAGGCGATCGAGGGAAATAGCGCCGCCTCAGAGTTGGCGACTATTATGAACGAGGTCAAGCGACTGCTTCCCGCGCGCGAAGAGGTCGATTTCAATGGATCCGCCATCCACATCGACAACGCCTGGTTGCATGAAACCGCGGATAAGATAGTAAAGAACGCAGAAGTCGTCGCCGAAGGTCGTCTTCGTATGTTGGACGAAATCTCCGCCCGCTTGGGCAGACTTCGACAAAGCGTAAAATCGGCTCGAACGGCGGAATCTCGGGCGTCGCAGGATCAGCGCGCCAGGCTCGACGGCATTCTCGCCCGCCCCGAATACCAACCCGAGGAAAAGCGCGAATCGACGATAGCGGGTTGGATCAGGCAAATAAAGGAATTCATTGGGAGACTGCTGAGCATACTGTTCGGCAGGCCTTCAGCGCGCTCGCCACGGTCGGGCGGCGGGGGACTGATCATAGTTTTGCGGGCGCTGATCATTTTGGTTGTGATGGTGGCCCTGATTTTCGGGGCGGCAAAACTCGCGCGACGGTTTCAGGCGCGCCGAAAGCCGGCGGAAGAGGCCAAGACGCGTGAGGCGCTGGGTGAGGAGATACCGGAAGAGGCCACCGCCGCCGATCTGTTCGCAATGGCCTCCGAGTTGGCGCGACATGGCGAGTACCGTAAGGCGATCCGCCGGGCGTATATCGCCCTGCTTTGCGACCTCGACCAACGCGGCAAATTGCGCCTGGGCCGATCGAAGACCAATCGCGATTACCTCGACGCGATGCGCTCGGAGCGGCTGATATATCCCACGTTCTCCGTCATGACCCTCGCCTTCGAACGCGCCTGGTACGGACAGGAGCGCGCCACGGAAGAGGAGTTCCGAAACTTCGTCACGCTCTACCAGGAGGCTGTTAAATAAACTCCATGCGTCGTTATTTTGTTGGCGCCGTTATTATAATCATCGTAATCGCGGTCCTCGTCGGGTTGAGCGCTGCGGGCGCCATCGAATTCGACCGGCCCACCGAGAATGAGTTTGCGCCGAATCGCTCCACATACAATTCCGGCCAGACCGGTACTCGCGCCATCTATCAATTGCTTGAAGAATCCGGGACGCCTGTGGCGCGTTGGAGAAAGCATTATTCATCGCTGGACGCCGAGGCCGAAGATTCGATACTGGTCATCATCGGCCCCTTCCAATCAGGCCAGATGATCTCTGAAGAGGAGACCTTTGCTCTGCAAGTTTGGATATCGACTGGCGGAAGGGTGTTGATCATAAGCCGATCTCCATTTGACCAGTTTGGAGACCCGGCTATCCGCGCGAAAGCGCCCGAGCAATTGCCCGTCCATTACGAGACGCCCGAGCAATTCATTGATCGAGAGAGCGACAAGTTGATCGCGCAACCGACCGAATTGACCCGGGGGCTTCGCGGCCTGGCGCTCTCCGACTTCGCGACGCGAATGAGTTTTCATCCCCAATATAGGGTGGATAAGGCAGAGGGGACAGGCGTGGTGGAAACGGCGCCAAGCCCGGGCGATACAGAAGAAGAATATTCGGCCCCGGCCCTCTCCGCTCCGGTGATTCATCTGGGTGATAAAGACGGCGCTGCGCTCGCGGACTTCACCTATGGGGAAGGGCGCGTCATCTTTCTTTCCGACCCGTTCGTGGTCGCCAACAACGGCATAGCGCGTGGAGGGAATCTGACGCTGGCGATGAACATGCTGCGCTCTATGGGCTCGCCGGATCGGAGGATTTTCTTCGACGAATTCCACCATGGCTATTACGAAGGAGGCAATCCGCTGGTCAATTACTTTCGCGGCACTCCCGCGCCATGGCTGCTTCTGCAGGGGCTCGGCTTGAGCCTGCTGATCGTCTACACCTATAGCCGACGTTTCGCCAGACCGCTGCCCTTGCCCCAGGTCCCGCGCCACTCCCCGCTGGAATTTGTCGGCTCAATGGCCAACTTGCAGCAGGCGGCCCATGCGCGTGAGTTGGCGCTGGAAAACATCTACCCGCGATTCAAAGCCGGCCTTTGCCGCAGGCTCGGCCTTTCGTCGCGCGCGTCCAGGGACGAAATCGTAGCCGGGGCTCGCCGGCGACGATTCGCCATTTCCGAGATTGAGTTGCGTAAGACGCTGAGCGATGCGGAGATGACTCTGGCGGGGGAACCCATCGACGACGCGCGCCTCCTCGCCCTGGTGTCGAGGATGCGACGAATCATTTCACAAATAGAAACGACGCGCGCGTAAGCAGGCGATGCTGTTATACCTTCTCGCCGCGGGCGCGCATGTCCGAGAGAACTCTCTCGATGCCGCGCTTATCGATGGTCTTGATGCCGCGAGGCGTCACGCGTAACCGCACCCAGCGGCCTTCGCTCGGGACCCAGAACCGATGCCACTGCAAGTTCGGATCGAAGCGGCGTTTTGTTTTATTGTTGGCGTGCGAGACATTGTTACCGAACATCGGTTTCTTGCCGGTCACCTGACATTTCTTGGCCATAAATGATCTGTGCTCCTCAAAAATATCTTGGGGCCTCATGATAGCGCCTATAGGACTTATGGGGCCTATAGGCGCTATCATGATTATGAAGCGGAAGACTATACCACAAGCCCCACGCGCTTGACAGCCTCGCCCCTGAAATTGTTTGATAACGCGTGCTCTTGAGAAATTGTCGCCCGGAAGATTTTTTTGGGGGCCTTGGCGTCAATGAATCGCTATCAATGGTTAATCGTCGCGCTCCTGATCACCGCCCTGAGTCTGCTTTACGTGCATGGCGAGGTTCACGGGTATGACGACCGGATCCTGACTGATATGCGCAGTTTAGACACGCGCGACTGGCCGGCGCCGCGCGTGGCTGTTGTATTCGGCGCGAGCGTTTACGGCAACGGCGATCTCTCGCCGATCCTCGCAGACCGCGTCAATACTGCGATTGAGCTTTACGGCGCTCGCAAAGTGGACCGCATCCTCGTCTCCGGTGACGCCCGGCATCGGAGTTACAACGAACCGAAGGCTATGTACGATTACCTGATCAGTCACGCTGTCGCCCCGAAAGACGTGATCGTCGACACTTCGGGGCGCTCGACTTACGAGACATGCCTGCGAGCAAAAGAGGTTTTCGGCCTCAAGCGGGCGGTCCTGGTTTCGCAGGGTTTTCATTTGTCCCGCGCTCTCTACATAGCTAATGAATTGGGTATGGACGCCGTCGGCATGGCCGGGAATATGAAAACGGAACAGGAGATCGATTACCAGGGCATGCGCGAATGGGCGGCGGAGTTGAAGGCCTACCTCAACCTTCATTTCATCACTCCCACCGCTTCGCTTGAAGATGGTAAAGCGATCGATTGAACCGTTCTTCTTGACTCATAAGAGGGCCTTGCTGATAATGCCTACGTCATAAATCCTGTTTATCGAATTTTCTACAATATTTCCGCATAGCGGAGCAAAAACTTATGCATGACAGGCTCACCAAAACTCGAACTTGCGCCGGGACGGCGCGAAGCGCGCGCAAATCGAGCCTGCCCATCTCTTTTAAATTTGGCTTTAGCTTCAGGTACTATTTGTACTTTAGCCGCCGGAGAGGGGTCATAAGTTCGTTGGCTTAACCGGGAGCGAACGAAAAGCCTGAGGAAAGGCCCCTCATTCAAATAGAATGAGGGGCCTTTTGATTTAGCCGCGCAGCCGCGCGCGGCGCTGTTAAGGGGGTTGTATCGAATGATTGGAACAACAGAAACGAATGAAGCAAAGAATCCGCGCGTCACGTTTCAGGGCGAACCTGGGGCGTTCAGCGGCGAGGCGGCGCGCAAACTGCTCGGCCACGAGGTCGAGCTTATCCCATGCGAAACCTTCGAGAAGATGTTCGCCGAGGTCGAAGACGGTTCGAGCAATTACTGCCTGGCGCCGATCGAAAATTCGCTTTTCGGTTCGGTTCACCAAAACTACGACCTGCTGCTAAAACACAGCCTGAGGATCGTGGGTGAAACCAACCTGCGGATCATTCACAATCTGATCGGCGCGCCGGGAACGAAGATCGAAGATGTGAAGCGCGTCTATTCGCACCCCGTAGCCTTGGGGCAGTGCAGGAGATTTCTCAGCGGGCGTCCCGAGATGCGGCCGGTCGCCGCTTACGACACGGCGGGCAGCGTCAAGATGATTATGGAGAGCCGTGAGGCCGGGGCGGCGGCGATCGCCAGCGCGGCGGCGGCCCAAGTTTACGGCGCCAGGATTCTGGTTCCCGGCATTGAAGACGACCAGGCGAACTTTACTCGATTTTTGCTGCTAGCGCGGGAAGACGCTTGCGCCCAGACGCCGCCCGACGCCGACAAGACCTCGATCGTATTCTCGCTCGAAAATCGCACGGGGTCGCTTTACCGCGCGATGGCAGTGTTCGCTCTGCGCGACATCGATTTACTGAAGATCGAATCGCGGCCGCTGATCGGTCGCCCATGGGAATACAGTTTCTACCTGGATTTCATCGGCGCCCCGACCGAACCTCGCGTCCGCAACGCGCTGGCGCACCTGCGTGAATTCGCCACGAGCGTCAAAGTTTTAGGGAGTTATAAACAGGCTTAGATTACGGGAATGGGGAGTGGGGAGTAGGGAGTGGGGAAA
>DATEMG010000274.1:0-6149 GCA_035275805.1 Blastocatellia bacterium | reverse complement strand
TCGTGCCGTAAAGCGTAATGATCGCGCCCGCGTAAAACAGCCAGCGCGACCACGGCCCGAGCGTCTGCGTGTAGATGTTCGAGAGCGTCGAGATCATCTCTCCCTCTTTCGGCACCAGCCCCATTCCGTTGAGCACTCCCGCGCCGAGCAGGTAGAACGCGACTGTGGCGACGGTATAAATGATCATCGAGGCGACGATGTCAGTGTGCATCACGCGAACCCATCCCCGCGCACGATGCCGCCATTCGGCCGAAGCCTCGTGGCGCCCCGCGAACCGCGCGTACCCCTTCTCGACGCACCAGTAGGGATACATAAACAACTCGCTCGCCCCAACTCCGGTAATGCCGAAGACGGCGACGGCGTCGGCGAAGCCCGCGCCCGGCATCTTGAATTTGAAGCCGTCCCAGAATGCGTCCCAGGAAAAATATTGCGGCATTCTGACGACCAACAGCGCGGCCAGGAAAGTGAGCATCGTGAACAATCCGACCTTGACCATCGCCAGCCGCTCGATGCGTTCGTAACCGCCGCCCAGCAGCAGCGCCAGCGTAATGGCCAGAAAGATCACGACCCACACCTTTACGCTTATCGCCGGGATCAGCAGATGCATCACCTGCGATACGCCGCCGAACATCGCGCCGATCTGCATCATCGTCATCAGAGTCATCGCCGCCCACGCCCACACAATCCAGTTCACCTTCGCGCGCGGCCCCGGCGCGCGGTTGAAGCCGGCCAATCCGGTTTCGCCGGTCGCAATGACGTAGCGCCCTAGCTCGGCCTGCACGACTGGTTTGATCAGGCAGCTCAGGATGATGATCCACATCGCGGTGTAGCCGACCTTTGCGCCCAGCGTCGTAGTGGCGATCAATTCACCCGACCCGACGATCGAGGCGGCCAGGATCATTCCCGGGCCGATGCGTTTGAGCGCGCCTAAGAAAGTTTTCGGGGGCTCGATTACGTCTTCAGGTCGAAGCTGGTATGGGTCGTTGATGTTGGACATGCGATGCCTGGTCCTCCCCGATTTTGAATAAATCGGTTGTTATTAGAGTTTGGTCGTTTGAACTATCCGGAGTAAATCAGCCGGTAATCGCGCGAAATCCTGAGCGGGCTTACGTCAATCGTCGCCGCGCCCAGGATTCGCCGCAACCGCCCCGTCTTTTGTCGTGTCAAATTCACCGATTAGATCGCGGTCGCCCCGCCGTCAACGACGAACACCTGTCCGGTGACGAACGAAGATTCATCCGAAGCCAGGTACAACGCCGTTCCGCCGATTTCGTCCGGCCGACCGATGCGGGGGAGCGGCTGTCTGGCTTCGAGCTGTTTGACGTAATTTTCGTTCTTCCAGAAATATTCGCTGAAATCGGTCTCGATCAACCCCGGCGCGATGGCGTTGACGCGGACGTTGTAGCGGCCGAATTCAATCGCCCAACTGCGCGTCATCATGATCAATGCGGATTTGGTCGCGCTGTAAAGCAGACCGCCGTGTTGCGGACGCAAACCGGCTATCGAGGCGATGTTTATGATCGAGCCGCCCGATTTGCGCTCGATCATCTTCGGGACCGCCAGCCGGATCAGCCGCAGCGCCGAGACGATGTTGATCTCGAACATCTTCGCGAACATCTCGTCGGTCACCTCCAGCGCCGGTCCCTGCCCGATGTTGGTCGCGCTGTTGTTGACCAGAATGTCAACCGGGCCGAAGACCTTCTCGGTCTCTCCGATCAGGGCTTGCAGCTGGTCGGCGCGCCCGACGTGACATTCGATCGGATGGATTTTGCCGGGCAGCGAAGAGAACTCCTGCGCTGTCGCCTGGAGGTTCTCCATCTTGCGGCTGGCGATGACGACGTTCGCGCCGGACGCAGCCAGACGATGCGTGATGGCCTTGCCGATGCCGCGCCCCCCTCCGGTGACGACGGCGACTTTGCCTTGCAGACTTGTGGTTGCGCTCATTGTTAATGACTCTCCTTGGTTGCTTCAATTGTCGATAGGGTTCATTGCGAGGGCGCAAAGGTCGCACAAGTCCGCCGTCTTGACAAGCGCGCGAACGCTTGCCGATACTGCTTCCACTTCTAGCGCTTGACGATTGGGAATGATAACGCTTACCAAGGAGATTAAGATGGAAGCCACCGCGAAGCCTGAAATCAAAGTACACGACAAACTTTACATCAACGGCCATTGGGTAAAACCCAGCGGCGCGGGAATGATTGACGTCATCAACTCCACAACCGAAGAGGTGATGGGCCGCGTGCCGGAAGGCTCTTCCGAAGACGTCAACGCCGCCGTCGCCGCCGCGAAAGCCGCGTTCGAGAAGTGGTCAACGACGACGACTGAAGAGCGCGCGAGATATCTACAACTGATCTCAGACCGCCTGAACATGCGCAAAGGCGAGATCGCCGCGGTCATCGCCAGCGAGGTCGGCATGCCGCTGCCGCTCGCGACCGCCGTGCAGGCCGGGATGCCGGCGGCGGTGATGGGTTCGTACGCGAAGATGCTCGGTGAATTCAAATTCGAAGAGCAGATCGGCAACGCGGTCATCGCCAAAGAGCCTGTCGGGGTGGTCGGCTGTATCACGCCGTGGAACTTCCCACTGCACCAGGTGGTCTGCAAAGTCGCGCCCGCGCTGGCCGCCGGCTGCGCGATAGTTTTGAAGCCGAGCGAAGTCGCCCCGCTCACCGCGTTCATACTCGCGGAAATCTGCGACGATGTGGGATTGCCCGCGGGCGTCTTCAATCTGGTCACGGGTTACGGCCCGGTGGTCGGCGAGGAGATGGCGTCGCATCCCGGCGTCGACATGATTTCATTCACCGGTTCGACGCGCGCCGGCAAGCGTGTCAGCGAGCTTGCGGCGAATACGATCAAACGCGTCTCGCTCGAACTCGGCGGCAAATCGGCGAACATCATCCTCGACGACGCCGACTTCGAGAAGGCCGTCAAGAGCGGCGTCGGCAATTGCTATTTCAATTCGGGACAAACCTGCTCTGCGTTGACGCGGATGCTCGCACCCCGTTCGCGCTACGACGAGGTGGTCGAGATCGCGAAGAAGGCGGCGGAGGGTTTCACCGTCGGCGACCCGCGCGAAGGCAAAGCGAAACTCGGCCCGCTGGTGTCGGCCACTCAGCGCGAACGCGTCGTCAACTACATCAAGAAAGGCATTGAAGAGGGCGCGAAGCTCGTCACCGGCGGCCCTGAAATGCCCGAAGGGATCACGAATGGTTACTTCGTGCGCCCGACCGTCTTCGCCGACGTCGACAACAAGATGACCATCGCGCAGGAAGAGATCTTCGGCCCGGTGCTTTCGATCATCCCATACGAGGACGAAGATGACGCGGTGCGAATCGCCAACGACACCATATACGGTCTGGCCGGAGGCGTCTGGTCGGGCGATCCAGAACGAGCCAAGCGCGTCGCTCGCCGCCTGCGAACGGGCCAGGTCGAGATCAACGGCGGTAAATTCAATCCGATGGCGCCGTTCGGCGGATACAAACAATCGGGCAACGGGCGCGAACTGGGCAAGTACGGACTGGAAGAGTATCTGGAAGTGAAGGCGATGTTGACCTAAAGAATAGCCACAGAGCCACAGAGCCACAGAGAGTCAGAGAAGCAGGGACAGAGAGAACAAGAACGCTCTGTCAATCCCTCCCTCATTCTCTGTGTCTCTGTGGCTCTGTGGCTACTCACAATATCTCGCGAACTTCGCCCGAGCGGCGCGTCACGCGTTGGAGGTCGAGGTATTCGAGCAGTGGGATCGCGTACTTGCGCGAGACGCCCGTCAAATCCTTGAAGGCCGTTACGTCGAGCCTGGGGCCGTGTTCGGCCTTGAATCTCCGCAGCGTTTCGCGCAGTCCGTCAAGCGCGCTGCGATGAAAGACCAGTCCGGCGACGCGAACCAGTTCGCCGCTGTTGATCAACATCTGCGCGAACCTCTGCGCCCGCGCGGCGTCGACTCCGGATCGCGCGATCGCGTCTTCAAGCGGCATCGGCTGCAAGCCGGCTTCGGCGAAGAGCGCGGCCAGCCGGTCTTTCGCGGCCTGTTCCTCCGCCGATAGCGCGACGCGGTGCGACGAAAGCCTCAGCAAATCCTTCTCGGCCACAGCCTCATTACGTTCGACGAGGTTCGCAATCACGGCGCGGAAAATGTCCGGCGGCAGGCGCGCGAAGATTTTTTCGCGTATCTCCTCACGCCCCATTCCCGATTCGAGCGGCGATTTGCGGTGGAACTCTTTGAGCGTCGCCCGCACGCGCCCGGCCAACTCTTCGAACGCCGGGCGGGCGATGAGCGGCGTCAGCGAGGTTTTCGGGTTCTGCGAAACCGTCACTGCGCGGCGGGCCTTGGTAACCGACTCGGCGGCGCGTTTGATCACCTCGTCGGAAGAGCCGCTTCGCGCGGCGATCTCATCTTGTCCCATGCCGCGCTCGCCGGCCATCTCCACCAATAGCGCGACCCGCTCGACCTCGTTCGCGGCCTCCAGCTTTTCGAGCCATGACGCGGCCTGAGCGGCTTCACGCAAACGGTGCTTGCTCGGCAGCGCGTCGATGACCACGCCGCCGCCGATTGTGACCACCGGCGAGTAGGCGCGGACGATGAAATGATCGCCGGGCATCGCCAGCGTCGGCGTTTCCAAACGCAATTGCGCGAAACACGACTCGCCCGGCGTCAACTCCTTTCGGCCTAGCGGAACTACCCTTGCCAGGACTTCCGCCGCGCCGATGTGCAACCGCACGCGGGAGCGGGCGCGCAAGCCCCGCGCCGCCGAATCGAGCAATCGCAGCCGCGCGTCCAGCATCGAACTCGTCCGCAACCGTCCGGCCGGCGCAAGCGTTTGCCCGCGCTCGACCTCGGCGAGATCGATCCCTTGCAGATTGACCGCGACGCGTTCGCCCGCCAGGGCCTCCTGGGTGGACTTTCCGTGAACCTGCAATCCGCGCGCGCGCGCGCGGCGGCCAGGCGAAGTGGCTGACGAAGAGATGGGCGGCAGAATCTCAAGCTCGTCGCCCGCGCGAATCCGCCCTGCTATCAGAGTCCCAGTGACGACCGTCCCGAAGCCCTTGATCGTGAAGGCTCGGTCAATCGGCATTCGGGCGACGGCGTTCTCGTCACGCTCACGCGCTTTCGCCGCAAGTTGGCTCAGGGTCTTCTTTAATCCGTCGACGCCCGCCCCGGTGCGCGAGCTGACGCGCAATACCGGCGCGCCTTCAAGGAATGATCCGGCGACGAAGTCGGCAACCTCGGCCTCGACCAATTGCAGCAACTCCTCGTCTACAAGGTCAGCCTTCGTGATCACGACCAGCCCCGATTTGACTTCGAGCAGGCGGCAGATGTCGAAATGCTCGCGCGTCTGCGGCATCACGCTCTCGTCCGCGGCCACCACCAGCATCACCAGATCGATGCCGTGCGCCCCGGCCAGCATGTTTTTGACGAAACGCTCGTGTCCAGGCACGTCGACGAAGCCGAAATGAACGTCACCGACGGTCAGGTCGGCGAACCCGATGTCAATCGTGATGCCCCGCTCCTTCTCTTCCTTTAGTCGGTCGGCGTCAACCCCCGTCAGTGCTTTGACGAGCGAAGTCTTGCCGTGATCGATGTGGCCGGCCGTGCCGACAATGATTCTCTTCATGATCAGAGTTGGGATTCCGGGGAATATTGCCGTGACAATCTAAACTCGCGAGCCGGGAGTTTTCAAGGAAGAGGCCCGAGAACAGATTCGCGCAAATCGTCTGCAAGAGTCCGACATCGCCCCGTTCAATCATCGCTGCGGATGAACTAGACCGTAAATCAACTTAGCCGGAACAATTCTCATAATAGCCCCCAATTCAGGTTCTTCTTTTCAACTCAAGGAGGATTCTATGTACAAGTGTGTCCGCTCGCCGCTCTTCATCATAATTCTGGCCTCAATCATCTCTTCGTCCGCGCTTTCGCAAAGCGAAAACAATCCGCCGCCGCTGCGCCGCGTTACGCTCTACAAACATGGAGTCGGTTATTTCGAGCGTCAGGGCAAGGTCAACGGCGACCAGCAGGTGACTTTCCTCTTCGACGCGGCGCAGATGAACGACGTGCTGAAATCGCTGGTCGCGCTCGACCTGGGCAAAGGCGCCGACAAGGGCAAGATTTCCGCCGTCACTTTCGATTCGATCAAGCCGGTCGATAAACGCCTGGA
>DATEMG010000273.1:0-11436 GCA_035275805.1 Blastocatellia bacterium | reverse complement strand
ATCGATTTCGGTCGGTAGATGCGCTCCTGACAAACTTCCACTTGCCCCAGTCTTCATTGCTAATGCTGGTCTCCGCTTTCGCGGAGCGCGATCTGATCTTGAACGCATATCGGCATGCCGTCGCTCAAAAATATCGGTTCTACAGCTACGGCGATTGCATGCTAATAATGTAGGGAGTGGGGAGTAGGGAATGGGGAATGGGAAAGCGACTTGCGCGTGTTGTTTTTCCCCATTCCCCATTCCCCACACCCCATTCGCTGATCCTATGCAAGTCATAAACTACAAATCCAAAGTCTTCAAAGGTTCGCTGCGCCAGTTGTTGCTGTCGGATTTGAACGAGTTGTGGCAACTGGATATGCGCTGTTTTGTCGACGGCGAGGCTTACGAGCGCGAGACGTTTCGTTACCTGCTCTCAAATCCTGACGCCATCGCGCGCCAGATAAGGTCGGAATATGACGAGATGAGCGCATTCGCCATCGGAGTCATCGAACAGGACGGTGTCGGACATATTACAACTGTCGGGGTCGCGCCTGAATATCGCAGGCGTGGTTTGGGGAGATTGATATTGCAAGAGATCGAACGAAGCTTTAGCGCCCGAGGAGTGACTACCGTGCGATTGGAAGTTCGAACCCTGAATGTTGCGGCGCAGAAACTGTATGAAAGTCTCGGCTATGCCACGGTGCAACGTATGAACCAGTATTATTCAAACGGTGACGACGGATATTTGATGGTTAAATCATTGCAAAGATTCGAGTAATCGCTCATTCCTGTTTCATGTGTACAAACAATCCCTTGATCGAGAT
The DNA here is from genome assembly GCA_035275805.1 of Blastocatellia bacterium. GTDB lineage: Bacteria > Acidobacteriota > Blastocatellia > RBC074 > RBC074 > JAJVID01. The sequence continues at coordinate 10,633 of DATEMG010000273.1, read as the reverse complement.
TAGCGATTCTCGCCAGCTTCTAATATAGCGATTATTAGGACGGCAAGGGATTTATTTTCAATCCTTTATATAGATTCAGCCCGAAGTTTAGAAAGAACTTTGCAGCCTTTTTACCGAAAAACACGGATAAAACCCGCTTGAAAAATTGACACCCCGCTGCTAATCGGTTATAAAAACACCACTTAGCGACACGTAGGCGGTGCGCCCACAACGTCAATCCTCTTATAGTAGAAGGAAATCGATATGAGGGAAACACTCTCCAAACGCCAGAAAGGCAAAGTGAAAAAGAAAGTTGCAGTGGCCAGAGCTAGCTCGAAGCTTGTCTCGAAAAAGAAGAAAGAGTTGAAGAAGAAGCCTGCTTCTTCCCAAACAGCTTCCAGGTCGAAACAGCATAAGATTTCAACTGCGAAAGTCGCTAAAAAAGTTGCGAAGAATGTAAGAGTCAAAAAAGCTGTGAAGAAGACCCCGAAGACCTCGTTGAAAAAAACCGCGCCCAAGGCGACGGCTAGACCGGCCAAGACCCAGAAGAAGATCGTCGCAAAGACCCAGAAAAAGGTCGTTGCGAAGAAGCGAGTTAAAACCAAATCGCTCGGCAGATTGCCGATAATCGTTAGCAAAGCGCCCCCGCCGCCCGAACCGCCGCGTCGTCAGGTTACGTCAGGCGCGCTGCGCGCGTTCGAACATGCAGTCAAGGTCTTCAACCGTCGCCAGTTTGAAGACGCAAAGGCTATGTTCGAGACCGTCCAGCTAAAATACCCGGGCGACCTTGAGATCGTGGCCCGCGCGCAAATGTATATTCAGGTTTGCAAGCAGAAGTTGGAGCAAGAGACCAAGTCGGCCGCGCCGCGCAACGCCGAGGAGTTGTACGATCATGGCGTGTTCGCCTTAAACATCGGCGATTTCACCCAGGCCCGGGCCTTTTTCGAGAAGGCGCTTAGGCTGCATCCCGACGCGCCGCACCTGCTCTACTCACTGGCGGCCACGCACGCCCAGACCGGGTCCCATGAAGAGGCGCTCAGTTACCTGAAGCGCTCGATTCAGGTTCAACCCAGATTCCGGGCGCAGGCGTACAACGACGCTGACTTCTCAGGGCTGCGCGACAATAGAAAGTTTCTGGAACTGATCGGATTGACTTCGCCCTTCGATCTGCTCGAATCTAAGAAGTGAGCGGCAATGGGACTCATAATAATTATGGGACTTATAGGAGATCCTATAAGTCCCATAATTATTATGAGTCCCATTGTTCTATAAGATTTATGATCTCAGCCCTGATCGCGGGCAACAGCAGGTAAAGCGTCTCTCCAGGACATTCTGTGGCCTTAAGCCCGTCGCGATGTCCTGAGATCGTGTTCAAAATGAGTTGTGAAGCCTCGTGCAGCGATCTCCCCTCCGGGTCCAGGCCACACTGATCGCACTTCCAGGCGAGGATTTCCTTCAAAGCGTTCAGCGCGTCGGTCGTCGGCGCCTCGGCGGTGAAGTCGCCGAGCAGAGCCACGGCCATCGTGCCGGCGTTAACCCCGCTGAAATGCGCGCCCATGATGTTGTCGCCACCCGAACGCCCTTCATAGATCACTCCATCTGGGTCAATCAGGTAATTGTAGCCGATGTCGTCCCATCCACGCTCTAAGACATGAAAGTTCCAGATGCTGCGCACGAGCGCGGGCCAGTCGCTAGACGGCTCTTCGACGCCCATCGCCGTGTGGTGAACTATCAAGTGCGTGACGGTCGTGTAGCTCAGACTTCCGTGAGTAGTAATTTGCCCGTCAGGACATTCCCATTCGGTTCGCGTCACGACCGGCGGCTTGGGATATTTCGTCTGATTCTCTTTGCTCATTTATCATTTATGTTCGCGGACTAAATCAACACATGCAACATCGGGTCAACGGTACTGTACCAATCTTGCATGGCCTGATTTAGTTCGTTATAACACAGTTGTCCGACATCACCTCAAGGAGCAAAGATCAATGGCGGAAAATAAAGGACTCAAAGTCGGCGACAAGGCCCCGGCGTTCAGCTTAAAAAACACCGAAGGTAAAACAGTTAAACTTTCCGATTTTAAAGGCAAGAAACTCGCGCTCTATTTTTACCCGAAAGACATGACGCCGGGCTGTACGAAGGAAGCCTGCGGCTTCCGCGACGATTACGCGGAACTGAAGAAACGCGGCGTCGAAGTCGTGGGCGTCAGCGCCGACGACCAGGCTTTGCACCAGAAATTCACCGAAAAATATTCGCTGCCGTTCACGCTGCTCTCAGACCCGGATCACTCGATGATGGAAAAATACGGCGCCTGGGGAGAGAAGAATATGTACGGCAAGAAAATTATGGGGGTCTTGCGCAGCACATTCATTATTGATGAGGAAGGCCGAGTGGCCCACATCTTCAGGAAGGTGAAGACCGACACGCACAGCCAGGACGTTTTGGCTGTACTTGATCGAATGTGAGGCGTTGATCGCCCATTTCGGCTACTAAAATCGCCCAAACAGAAAAATGCAGGACAGAAAAATAAGAGATAACATTTTTCTGTCCTGCATTTTTCTGTTTGATGGCCGAGAGGTATGTCGGCGACTCGAACTCAGATTTTGTATTTCCGCATCAAAAAGAATCCGTAAACTTCCGCCGCCAGCGCCAACACCGCGCGCGCGAGCATCAACGGCCCAAGCGATAGGTATTGCAACATCAACCCCGCGATCACGGGGAAGGCCAGGTCGGAGGCATCCACGCCGCCTTCGAGGATTCCCATCGTCCTGCCGCGCCTGGCCAGGTTGAAGCTCGACACCTTTGCCGCAATAGCGCCCCAGGTGGGTTTGAAAGCGGCTTTGCCCATCTCGTCTACGCCCCGCGCAATGCCCATCATCAACCCTAGCAGGGCCGTGCCCGCGAACCAGGGCGTGATCCAGAACAAGGCCGATGTCAGCAGGTTGGCCAGCGAGCGCAGCGCAATCACTTTACCCGCGCCGATGCGGTCGGCCAGCCAGCCGAAGAAGGGGCCGAACAGGAGCGGCGTCACGGTCTCGGCCAGAATCTTGATCCAACCCAGCGCGCCCGTGGTCACTTCCAACTTGACCGCCAGGATGACGAAGAATTCGCCGGTCACCATATAAGCCGGGGCGGTCAGCGCCATTCCGAGCATCGAAAACGCCCAGACGTTTGGCTCACTAGCCGGCGCCTCCAAAACCGCCGACGCGCTCGTTTTCTCTTTCTTCTTCTCTTTCTTCTCTTTCTTCTTCTCCTTGATGCAGAAGAATACGAGGATGAGTGAGACTAAGGAGAAGGCGGTCGAGGCCAGAAAGATGGCAACCAGCGCCTTTTTGAGCGGCGCGGCGTCAACCACTTTCGGCAGGTCTTCGATCGGCACGGCGCTCAAGCGCGTTTGACGCTGTTCGACGCGGAGGACCTTGCCCGCCGCCGGATCGGACTCCTTGCCCGGCAGCGGCGCGTCGATCTGAACGTCGTTCGGCGATTTGACAATCTCTTCGACGTTCGCGCCCGAACGGTTAGTCTTGTCGAGCACGGCTACATTGACGGTTACCGTTTGCAACCCGGCGTAAAGCGTGATGAGGATCGTCAGCGCAAACGCGGCCAGGGCCTCGCCGATACCGCCCGAAGTCGATTTCGTGGTCGTGTACCACGAATAGGCCTGCGCGATGCTCTTTTCGTCCGTGTGGTCGGCGATCATCGCCGAAGCCGACGGGCCTTTGGCCGAATCGGCTATGCCGCGGATCACGCTGATTACGAAGAGCAGCGGCAACGTGGCCACGGCGTAAAGCAGGCTGACCGCCGTGCGTATGGTCAACGAGACGATGAAGACCTTCTTCTTTCCGTATTTGTCGGCTAGCGAGCCGAAGAACGGACGAAGCAGCAACGGCACGACATTTTGTATTAACACCAGTCCCATGACGGCCGTGATGTCCAGGCCGAAGACCAGCAGCGCGTAAAGCGGAACGGCGGTTTTGATCAACCCGCTCGAAATGCGCGACAGGAAGGCTTCGGCCATCAGCGCCAGCACCACGGGGTTGAACGCGCCCCGCCCCTTCTCTATGACTTCCGGGACGACCGCGGGCAGCGCGGGCTCGCCGGGCGCCGCCAACGGCGCGACGATCACCGGCGGGGGAGGCAACATTCTGGTGGCCTTTGCGACCAGTTTGCCGACGACTCCGGCGCGCGCGCCCGAGACGGCCTCCAACTCTTCGGCGAGTTGCAGCGCCGACTGCTGGCGTTTTTCAGGCTCCTTCGCCAGCGCGCGGCTGACAACCGCCGCCACGCCCTCGTCAAGATCGGCGCGTCCGTATTCAGTGATGTCGGGCGGCGGCGACGTCAACTGCATCGTCACAATCTCGCTCGGGTCGTCTGAATAGAAGGGCGTCATTCCGGTCAGCAACTCGAACAGGATCACGCCGAGCGCATAGACGTCAGACCGCGCGTCGAGACGCCGGCTGGCCAACTGTTCGGGCGAAGCGTATTGCGGCAGTCCGTAAACTCCGAACTGCCCGGTCAACGCTTTTCCCTGACTGTCCTTCAGAAAGGATTCGTCGACTTTGGCGAGGCCGTAGCCCCCGACTTTGATCAAATCTTTGCCGCGGGCGTCCCGCTCGACGTAGATCGTTTCGGGCTTCAAGTCGCGCAGCACTATGCCGTTGAGGTGCGCCGTGTGAACCGCGCCGCAAATCTGATTGAAGACATTGACTGCCGTGGCTAGACTCAGCCCCCGCTCTTGCTTCATCAGGTCGCGCAGCGTGCGTCCCGACAAAAGTTCCTCGACGATATAGGACGGGCCATCCGGCGAATGTCCGAAGTCGAAGACCTGGACCGAATTCGGATGCTTGATGCGCGCGGCGACCTGAGCCTGGCGGCGGAAGCGCTCGAGCGCAATCTCGTATTTGACCAGTTCAGGCCGCAAGATTCGCACGGCGACATAGTCGTTGAGCGCCGTGCGGCGCGCGCGGTAAACCGCGCCGGACGAATCCTGTGACAGTTTCGCTTCGAGCGTGTAGCGGCCGTTGATCGATGTTAGCGATTCTTCCCAGGATGTTTCCGTGGGCGCCTCTGGCGATGAGAAGCGATGGGGCGGCGCGTCGACTTTCGGGAGTGGCGGCGTGATTACCGGAGGCGGCAAGGGCGCGGAGCGGAAAATCATCTTCGTTCGCCCGATCTCGATCAGGTCGCCGTCGCGCAGAATCTGCCCTTGCTCGCCGACGCGCTGGTCATTGACGAAAATTCCATTCAGGCTGCCCAGGTCCTTGATCACCAGATTGCCGCCGATCGGCTCGATGACCGCGTGTTTGCGGCTGATGGCGCCGTCGGTGATGCGCAATTGATTCTCTTCCGCCTTGCCGATGGTTATCGCGCTCGCTGGCAATTTAAATTCGCGCTCCGACCCGTCAGAGGCGGTGATCAACAGCTTAGGCCGCGGCGACGATTGGGAGGCGGACGGCGCGGAGCCGCGATCGACGAGCCGGGTCCCGTGTTGATCGCAGAAAGCATAGTTGTCCGGATATTCGCGCGAGCAGATAGGACAAATTTTCAATGTTTCTTCTTGCCTTTCTTGTTCCCGGCCTTCGCGCCTTTAGCCGATGAACCTTCAGTCGCGCCTTTTGCGACAAGATGGTTTTTGGCGACCGCCGACGACATAGCCCGATTGATATCAGACCAGCGATAGACGGCGAGACGGTAGTTACACTGGTCGGCGACGGCGATGTAAATCTCGCCGCCCTCTTTATCGGTATAACTGGCAATCGAATCTGGTGAGCAGAAATAGCCGGGCGGGTTAGCCTGTCCCGGAATGATCGAGCCGTCTTTGACCTGTTGCTGCAGGGTCTTGTTGTTCTTATCTTCAAAATCGACCAGCGGCCCGTGGCCGAAGAATCCTTTGTAACCGCCGTTGCGCGCCCCGCGAGTCGCCGCGAATCCGGCCAGGTCGGTGTTGAAAGTTTTAGGGTTGCTCAGATCGAAGATCTGAATACGCCCGACGCTCTCGTCAACCGCGAAGAGGTAATTGCCGGCTATCGTCAATCCTTCGACCGAGCCGGAGAAGATGTTCTGCCCCGCGGGTTTATCCGCCGCATCGACGGCCGCGCCGAGGAGCTTGCCCTTGTATTTGCCGGTTTCCCAATCGAAGACCTGGATAACGGCGTCCTTTTCGCTGGCGATGAAGAGATCGCCTTTGGCTTCGTCGATCGCGATGCCCTCGCATCCGTGGAGGTAGGTGTCTCCGGTTGAGCGCGCCTTCTCGAACTTCCAACTCGGATCGACCGACCCGTCGGCGTTGAACCGGCGCACGTCGTTCAAGTGGGCGTCAACGGCGTAAATGCGACCGCGCGAATCAATAGCGATGCCGCCGAGCTTGTCGAATCCTTGCTCGCCAAACCGCGTGCCTTTGAATTGATAATCGTATGGGCCGAGCGTCTTGCCTTTCTCAGCCACCGTTCCTGGTTTGGCCGGAACAAACGCGTAAGCGAGGTTGAGCGTTTGATCAGTGACGAGTGTTATTCCGCTCGGCGCTACCGCAATGTCGACGATCTCGCCGCCGAATACGCCGTGACCGAACTCGCTCAAGTGCGCTTTGGTTTTGACGTCCCACATCTGCACACGGCGATTTTTTGCGTCGGTGGCCAGCAGCCAGCCTGACGGCGTGAATGCCACGCCGTCAGGCTTGTCGAAATCGGCGGCGCCTTTGCCGGGACGACCGCTGCCGAATATGGCGTAAGGCTCGACTTCGATGCGCCAAGCGGCTCTCGCCTTGTCTTCTTGCGCGGCGGGCGCTGAAGGCGCAGGCTCGGCCCGCTGGTCCGAATCTTTGACCGGAGCGGCTGCTGTTTTGGCTGTGGATGGCGAATCGCCGACTCTCTTCTTCTTTTGAGGCGCCGCGCTCAATGAGAAGAAGAGAAACGACGATGTCGCAAGAACTGCGAGGATCGTAAAGGGGTTTGATTTCATTGGGAGCCTCCGTGTCCGCATCAACAAATTGTTAAAGGTCAAAGTTTGACGATAGTTTGCAAGGGCACGAGCTTGAAGTTCTGATTTCCCTTGTCGTTGAAACCGTCCTGCACGACGAAGACGCCATGCGGGAATGACGGGCCCAGATTCGCGGTCGTCACGTCAATGCCGTCGGTCTCTTCACAGCCGTCAACGCCCTCGCCGGCGCTGATGCGGAATTTCTTGACGAATTCGTTATTGCTCTCACGGCGGTAGACCACATATGAATGATTGCCCTGGCTGGAGGCGATCAAATAGCCCGCGCCGTCCTTGCCATAAGCGATGGCCAATCCCTCGACGTCGGCGAAGAGGTGGCCGTCGCCGACCTTGGCGACCTGTGTGTGTTCCGACCCTGTCTCAGGCTCGGCGCCGAATTTCCAGATTCCGACGGCCTCTTCGGCGACGTAGAAATGGCCCAGTTCGTCATCGGCGACGCAGCCTTCTACCACCGAGCCGAGTTTGAAATTACGCGCCTTCTTTGCGTCGACCTTGCCGTTGCTCTCGAACAATTCCCACTGCTCGACTTCGCCGGATTTGCTCGTTCCGAAATAGTAAATCTTGCCGGTTTTGGCGCTGCGGTACATACACATGCCGTAAACGGTGAGGCCGTGTTTGATCTTGCGCGCCGCTACGTTTTCGAGCGTCCGCGACTGCGGATTGATTTTGTAAATGGCGATTGAGTTGTCCTTGCGGTTGCTGGCGGTGACGATGGCTACAGTTTGGCCGTCGAGTTTAAACCCGTCGCGCAGGTCGACGTTATCCATCTGCCCGTCGGGCAGGTATTGAATCTGTTTTCCGCTCAGTTCGTAAACGGCCAGTCCGCCACGTTTGTCAGTGCCGATGATCACGCTTTGCGCGGGGTCGTTCGGGTTGACCCAAATGGCGGGGTCGTCAGCGGCGTCGCCGCCGTTGGGGACCGGGTCGGTCTCAACCGTCGCCATGACTGTTTCCAGCGCAGCGGCGGACAAGGCGGCCGGCGTCACAGCCAGCGCACGCGATCCGGCGCCCTCGGCGTCAGACTTCGAATTCTCTTTCTTCTTTTCCGACTTGTCGTTTGATTTGTCACCGGACGCGCCCGGGTTGCCGGTTTGCGCCAGTACGGTTGCGCCGATCAGGGCGAAAGCCAAAAATGCGACGATCGGCGTTAACACCAGTCTCTTGATTGATTTCAATCCCAGAATTGAATTCATAAAGTATTGTCATTCCTCCTAATATTTCCCATCCCAAGCTGACGGGGGTCAAAGTTTCGGCCAATTCAGGACAACGAGCAAGGGGGCGTTAAAACCTTTTCTCAGATGAAAATCAGGCTATAGGGTTGCCGGCTTTGATTACAACTATTCGGCATTTTCGAGGATGAACTGCGATATACGGTCTCCTCCTTGAGGCACGCCTTTGTAACCGGGGAAGCAGTTGACCTCAATTACCGAAAAACCTTTTGGGGTCTTGACCAGGTCGACGCCGTAAAGCCGCAGGCCGAAGATCTCGCCGCAGCGCCGCACCAGGTCTGCAAGTTCAGGGTCGTCGCCAACCGGGGTTCCCAGCTTCTCTTCTTTGGTCGTGGCAGGGAAGACGCGTTTGATCGCGTGGACGTAATCGCCGATGGCGTAAGCTTTATAATCGAATGGCTCGTGCTCTTCGAACTCCTGCGCGAAGATCAAGCGCTCGCCCAAAGCCGTTCCGTCTTCGCCACCCCCGTCGTCGTCCGCCTCCGCCGAGTCGCCTGCCCGCCGTTCGATCAGGTCGTCGAACTGCGCTTCGTCCATGCAGACTTCGATCCCTTGCCCGCGACGACCGCGCCACGGTTTGACGACGATCGGCGTCTCGCGCACGACGGGGCGCAGCGTCTCGATCGAATCGGTGATGAACGTGCGCGGCGTCGGAACGCCAGCCTGCAAAAGCATCGTGGCGGTCAGTACTTTGTCACGCACCTTCATTGTCGCCGGATATTCGTTGAGCAGCTTCGCGCCGCGATAATGGGCCGCCGCGGCCAGGCTCTCGGCCAGCGGCGAATGCGATTTGAACAGATAGAGGTCGTAATCGAACTTGAAATTTTGCAGGTCGACCAGCCCGCTGCGCTCGGTGACCACCTCGACGTCGGCGCCGCTCGCCTGCAAGCCGTTCAGGACGTCGTAGGTCACCGAAGTCTTGCTGCGCGGAGGCTCCATCAAAAAACAGATTCTCATAAACACTCCTCAGAAAATGCTGCCTGGGAGCGCAGGCATCCTTGCCTGCGGGGTTTCCGCCAATGACCGACTGACCGATGCTAGCAGGCAAGGATGCCTGCGCTCCCAGGCATCCCACTCTCGCGCCGCTATTTTCATCGTTTCAGGGTGTCGCCACGCGACTTAGAAAATCCCTGGGACTGTCATGAATGGTACTCATAGGACATGCCTATAAGTCCTATTCAGGACATTCCATCCTTGACCGATCTCGCAATTATCAACGCGTAAATTTCGGCGATCGCCGCCAGGGCCACGCGTACGCCGAGCATTACGCCTACTCCTTTCACGCTCCACAGAAATCCGCCGAGCAGCGGCCCCAGTGTTTCGCCTAATCCCTCGCCCAGACTCAAATAACTCATCGTGCGCGCGCGGCGGCGTCGATCGAGGTTGGAAAACTGCGCCATCAACGCGCCCCACGCCGGGCGGAAGGCCGCCTTGCCCATCGCGTCAACCACGCTGCCCGCCGCCATCCCGGCGAAGGTCGGGAAGAAGAAGAACATCGCGGAGGAAAAGGTGTTGGCCGCGCCGCGCACCATCAATACCAGCTTGCGGCTGACGTTGTCCGACAGCCATCCGAACGCCGGGCCGGAAACGATGGTGAGGAGCGGCGTGATCATGTAAATCAATCCCGCCTGCGCCGGGCTCAATTTTGCGTATTCCGTGGCCAGCAGCGGAAAGAGGTTGCTGATCATCAACGCGGCGCTCGCGATCAGAAAGCCCAGAACCGCGATCGGAAAAAGCGCCGGGCCTTTGCCGTTAGGTCCTTCGTCCGAAACGTGGGACTCGTTCTCATCCGCGTCGGCCTGATCTTCAGGCTCCTTCAAATACCTGGCGACCGCCATAAGCGGCGCGAGAGATAGCGCGAACGCGATGAGGAAGACCGCCGAATAGTTATCGACCATCAGGCCGATCAATAAACCGCCCAGCGCCTTGCCCATCGACCCGGCTGACATCTTTGCCGTCGAATACCAGGCGAAGGCCGAAGCCATCGACTTTTTCTTCGCGTTCGCGGCGATCAGGGCGTTGACCGATGGGTCGCGCAGCGATTCGGTGAATCCGTGGAAAAACCGGATCGCGTAAATCTGCAAAGGAGAGGCCGCAAAGGCCAACGCCAGCGGGACCACGCTGCGAAGCGCTATCGCCACCGTCAGCGTCCGCTTCAGTCCCGCTCGGTCCGCGACCCAACCCATCAACGGCTTGAACAACTGCTCGGCGATCAGGTTGAGCGAAAACAGAAACCCGGTCTGAGTCAGGCTCAAACCCAAACGCTTGTAAGCGAAGATCGGCAGCGCAAAGCTGATGACGCCGAAGCTCAGCCGCGACAAAAAACCTTCGGCCCAGATCACCAGGAGAGAGGGAGAGACAGAGCGACGGGGCGACGGGGCGGCGGAGAGACAGGGAGAAGGGGAGATCGATGGCGAGTCTGACAACGTTTCCGT
>DATEMG010000272.1:0-6797 GCA_035275805.1 Blastocatellia bacterium | reverse complement strand
GAAGCAAAGGGCAGAAGCTTTCAACAAATTCAACCTGTCCGTCATTAATGGAAACTGGCTTGAAGCCGAAGGGATGATTTCGACCCCGGCGAAGCAAAGGTTGACTAGCGAACAGAAAAGTTTGCCCGAGAGCATGCTCGGTAAATTTAAAGACTACAAGATCGTCGGGGGTGAAATGACTCAGAGCATTGACACAACTGTCCCAGGGATGGTGCGTTTAGATTGCTTATATAAGTTCACCGACGACCCGGTTAACTACACGAAGATAGAAGAGAGGATCATTTCGCTGACGATCGTGATTGAGAATGGCCGGTTGGTAATCGACAACTGGGAAGGCGCCGGTTCCGAAGTGCTGAAAGAGGAGAGCGGAAATAACTCGGCCGTAAGCAAATAGACGAGGGAACAAGGAAACAAGCGGAAAGGGGGGGCAGGGAGCGATTATCTTCCTGTCCCCCCTTTCTCCTTGTCCACTTTTCCTATTGGATGCGTCCTCTTGAGGATGGCGCCCCGCCGCCTCTTTGTCCGCCGCCAGAATCGCGCGGGGCGCCGCCTCGCACGGGCGTATCGCGCGGCCCCGATGACGATGGCGACCCCCCAGATGTCGATGACGATGAAGAGGAGCCTCTGTACGAGCCAGAATCGCCGGATCTGCCTGATCGCGAACCGTAGTCCGTGTCGACCGAGCGGCGGTCAGTCGAGCGGGTAACCGCGCCTCGGTCATTGCCGGACACCACACGCGGCGAGACTTGCGCGCCGCTTGTGTTCCCTCCCTGGCTTCGGTTATAGCCTCCGCTGTAATAGGGCGTGTACTGGTGGCAATCGCGGTAGTTGTTGAAGAACCCGAACCCGTAAGGCGACCAGAACCACGAGCGGGATGGGACGAAGGTGTAAAAGTTGGAGAACTGGTCGTAATACCAGCCCGCGGTCAGGGTTCCCGACCGGCTCAGCGCCCTGACGTTGGCCGCGGTGAGCGCCTCCGCGCGATTGAAGCTCCAGGTGTCGAATTTGTCTATCGCGTCCCTGTCGAGTTTCGCGATGTCCGACGGACCGGGCCAGGCAGGTCCGGTCAGGGTCACGACTTTGCCGCGTTTGATCTTGAGCGATTGGTTAGTCATGAAATAGTCACGGGTTCCCAGATGAATCTCGCCCTGACGAACCGCCACCAGCGTCGCCGACCCTTTCGCGTCGATGCGGCTCAAGCCGGCTTTCGCAATCGTCAGCGCGCCGTGCGGCGTCACGATTTCTATCGGAGTCTTCTTGTCGATTTGGCCAATTTCGACGATGACCGATCCTTTGATCAACTCAAAGCGAACCGAGTCGAAGTCGATGTTGACCGCGCGGATTTCGGTGTTTTCGCTCAGGCGTAGATACGAGCCCGGATTTAGCAGCGCTTCGGCGAATCCGTTGGCCGCTACGCTAAGCCTGTCGCCAGCGCGCATTTGGGCGCCGAGCGAGGCTCGCCCCTTTTCCCCATTTTCGCCGTCGGCGCGCAGTATGTTGACTTCGCCCTCGACGCGATTGACGAATCCAGCTTTGGTGGAGATCAGATATTGCGCGTTCGCAACCACGCACAAGCCCAGTGCAAGCATAAAAGACATGGGCGCTAAAAGAGTAACCCTGTTTCTTATCATCAGAGGCCTCCTAAGTGGTTTCCATCCAGGCCTCGCTTCAGCCGCGAGGCGATTTGGAGTCAGGTAGAATTATAGGGGACGCCGGAATTCTAATCCGCGCGACGCAAATAAGCAAAAAAGATTAAAACATTGCGCGAACATGCGCGTGGGCCGCGTCGCTGAGCGCGCGCATGTTGTACCCGCCTTCGAGACACGAAACGATTCGTCCCCCGCCCGTCGTCATTGCAGCCTCTTTCAACCGTTTAGTAATCCGTTCATAGCTCGCGTTATCGAGCAGGAGCTGTCCGAGCGGGTCGGCTTCGTGCGCGTCGAAGCCGGCGGAGATGAGCACGAGGTCAGGAGAGAAATTCTTCATTACCGATTCCAGCCCCTCCTCGAACAATCGCAGATAATCTTCGGCGGGGGTCATCGCGGGAACGGGGATGTTCATCGTGTATCCCTCGCCTTCACGCGCGCCGCGCTCGGTTGTGTCGCCCGTTCCCGGGTACCAGGGGTATTGGTGAAGGCTGTAAAAGAACACGGTCGGGTCGTCGTAAAAAATGTCCTGTGTGCCGTTGCCGTGATGAACGTCGAAGTCGACGATAAGGACTTTTTGGATTCGGTCGGGGTAAGTCGCCTGGGCGTAGCGCGCGGCGACGGCGACGTTGTTGTAGAGACAGAACCCCATGGCGAGCCCCGGCGTCGCGTGATGTCCCGGCGGGCGGCAGGCGACAAACGCGGTCTCGGCCTCGCCGCCGATTACCGCTTCAACGGCGCGGCAAGCGCCGCCGGCGGCCAGCCTGGCCGCAACCTCCGAATCCTGAGAGACTACGGTGTCGGCGTCCAGCGACACGTGATCGTAGAGGGCCGCCTGCGAACATGCCTGCTTCACGCGGTTGACGACGCGTTCGGCGTGGCAGCGCAACAACTCTTCGTCTGTGGCGGCGCGCGGAGCGATCTTAACCAGGTCATTCCAGAGGTCCTCATCGGCCATCAATCCACCGAGCGTCGCGTGGTAACGTTCGGGGCGCTCGGGGTGATTGCCCGTGTCGTGTTTCAGGTATTCGTCAGAGTAAATAATCGCCGTTGACATGGCGGCGATGGTACCCGCAAGATGGGCAAATAAGCAATCAATGAATATCGTCATCGACTTAATGCAGGGCCAGGACTGGGAATTTGTGCGGGCGATTTACCTCGAGGGCATTTCCACAGGGTATGCCACGTTTGAGACCGAAGCGCCGGATTGGGAGCGTTGGGACGCCGGACACTTGCCGCAATGCCGCCTTATAGCCAGAGACGGCGACGGCGTTCTCGGCTGGGCCGCGCTGAGCCCGGTGTCCAGGCGCGAAGCCTACGCCGGCGTGGCCGAAGTCAGCGTCTACGTCGCGGCGTCGGCGCGCGGTCGCGGCGTCGGCGGCGCGCTGATGCGCGCGCTGATCGAGGTCTCGGAACTACAGGGCCTCTGGACGCTGCAATCGAGCGTATTTCCCGATAATCATGCGAGCGTCGCCTTGCACCTCAAGCACGGTTTCCGCGAAGTAGGCAGGCGCGAACGGATCGCGCGCCATCACGGCGTTTGGCGCGACACCGTCGTGCTCGAACGCCGCAGTTCCGTCGCCGGCGTGAATTGACCGCGACAAATGGTATGCGGGGATTTGAGAATTAAGTCGTGACTTGGTAATTGGCGTTTCTCCTTCGCGGCCTTTGCGTCTTTGCGCCTTGGCGAGAACCGCCGCCTGAATAAGAAGGCGCATCTCTCGCAAAGGCGCAAAGGCGCCGCCATTTATTTCTCAAAAACCATCAGTCGGCAGTGGTAGAAAGACATTAAGTCCACAATAAAACATGAAGATAAGCGAGGGGGACAGACGACAGCAGCCAATTCTCGAAATCATCGTCTGCACGGTCGAAGACGCCGTCGCCGCCGAACGCGGCGGGGCAAACCGCCTGGAGATCATCAGCCATTACGAGGTCGGCGGACTGACCCCGTCATTCGATCTGGTTCGCGAAGTTACTTCGACGGTCAAAATCCCTGCGCGAACGATGTTGCGTGAAAGCGAGCCTTTCGTAGTGACTGATGAAAGTGAGATCGAGAGGTTGCGTGATTCGGCGCGCGCCTTCGCACGATTGCCGATTGAAGGCTTCGTGCTTGGATTTCTGAAAGAGGCGCCGGACGGTTTTTCGGTTGACCACGATCTGGTATCGAGCGTTCTGGCCTGCGCGCCGAACCTTAAAGCCACATTCCATCGCGCGTTTGAAAAATTGCCTGATCCGGCCGGGGCGATCAGCGAACTTAAACGCCACCCTCAAATAGATTGCATTCTGTCCAGAGGCTATGGAGAGGCGTGGACGGCGGAACTCGACCGGTTCATCGAATGGGAGCGAGCGGCGCGGCCGGAAATCAGAATGTTGCTTGGTGGCGGAATTAATGAGGATGCAATTAAAATTTTTTGCAAGGCCTCCCCGATTCGCGCGTTCCATATCGGACTGGCAGCTCGGGATAAGGGAAAGGTCGATGGCATGGTGTTGGCGGAACGGGTGAGAGAACTGGCGGAGCTGATCAAAGTCTACTGAACGAAATCCCCTGATAGAGCATAGCGACGATTATTAGAGCGAAGAAAAAAAACGCCTTTAATCGCGCTCCACGGCGCTTAGGCTCCGTAGGTAATCAAAACGAAATGCCTACCGAAGAAACTTTTTGTTTAAATCTGGCTAGCTTCGATTTAGAATACGGCGCGGCTTCACACCCCCGAAGTCGTCTCTTCTTAAGTGGCCGTTTTGCTGTGATGTCTAATGAAGATTTCATCGCGCGTTACGCCAAACCAATAGCCGCCGTGTGGAAGACCGTAACGGCTCGTTACGGCGTCACTGAGCGGGAGTTTGCTGAAAGGCTCGCCGCGATTCTTTCGCGCGCAAATAACTCATCCCAATCGAAGGGCGCTAACGCCGAGGATTCAATTTCAAGCTGCATTTCGAATCTGAAGGCCGCTGAGTTGTGTCTGGCAATCGCCTGTGAAAAAGGGGACGAGTCGGCATGGCGGGCCTTCGATTCGGAATATCGCCACATCATGCAAGGCGCCGCCCGCGCCCTGACCAAGGACGAGGCCGAGGCCGAGGACCTGATACAGTTTGTCTTCGGCGAGCTTTACGGTGTGCGTCTGGACGGCGACAGGCGGTTGAGCAAGCTCGCGCACTATGGCGGACGCGGGAGCCTGGGCGGGTGGCTGCGCGCGGTCATTTATCAGGCATTCATTGACCGCAAGCGGCAGAACTCGCGGTTCGAGCAGGTCGAAGAGGTCGCTGAGTTCGATCGCCTGGCGAACGAGGCCGCAGCTCACGTCAACGGGAGACTTTCGGCCCCGGTTTCTCAACCTGACGACATCGAAGACGCGCGATTGCGCCGGGCCACGGAAGAGGCCATGACGCAAGCCTTCGCGGAGATCGAACCGCGCGACCGGCTGCTCCTGAATTACTATTATTTCGACGACCTGACATTGCGCGAGATCGGATTGATGATGGGCGTCCATGAGGCGACGATCAGCCGCTGGCTGGCGAAGGCTCAGCGCGAGGTCAAACGCAAGACCGAAGAGATTTTGCAGCGCGGCTACGGGTTGCGCCGGACCGAGGTCGCCGAATGTTTGCACATCGCCGCGCGCGCCGAACTCGACGTGCGCCGCCTTATAATGGACGTTAAAAGCCCCTCCATAGAACGCGCCCCGTGAGCGTATTTTATTACGTCGCAAGATCTGCCTAGTCGCGGCGTTCAATGTTCTGAGTGAAAGGTAGACGAAAATCCTCAAGGGTTTTTCCTAAAGGGGAAGTGCTCAACGGCAGGTATACATCGGAAATGGCAAACGAATGGAACAAGACGGCCTCCGTGGAATTTGAGACCATGCTGCGGCGTCATTTGAGGAGAGGAGCCGCGCCGGTCGCAGCCTGCGCTGGTTTCGATCTGGACGCCGCCAGTTCGTATCTTGAGGGCGCGCTCGGCGGACCTCATCTGGTAAGTTACGAATCGCATCTGGCCGGATGCGCGATATGCAGGCGTCATCTGATCGAACTGGCGCGCCTGGCCCAGACCGCGCCGAGTTTTGAATCGCAACCCGCTGCGAAACCGGTTCGAATTCCAACCTGGGATCGGCTGAAAGGAGCCGTCGCGGGTTGGTTCGATCTTTCGGCATGGAATTTAAAATGGCAGATAGCAGGCGCTACCGGCGGAGCCTTCGCGATACTGATCGCCGCGCTTGGCGCGCACTCGTTGTACCGCGCATCCAATCAAACTGCTCTTGTGTTAAGCCAAACGGACCCAAACTCTCAGATCGCGCTTGCTGGACGAGTAGATCAACCGCTCCCATCGCCTACTCCAGAACCTTCTGAGCTAGACGCGTTCAAGCTCGCCGAGGAGTCGGCCGAGGTTCATCCAGCGCTGTCGCGAGCTACTGTGCCTAAGCCAGACGTACGACTTGAAGCGAACGCGACAGTAAGCGCCGTTCCGACTGTGACCGAACCGCTTCCGCTGACCTTGAATCAACCGAGTGAAGCGCCCGTCGCGTCCAAACCTGACGGCGTTGCAGCAATGGAGATCCTCCCTTCTCAACCTAATACTTTTATACAGGTGAACGGTAGGGGCGGCGAATCGGTTTTGAACCGTTTTAGAGGAGATTCCGGTCAATCGTCCAAAATAGAGACTGCACAAGGCCCTCGCGACTTTCCGCGGTATCAGCCGCCATTGATCGAGAGCCAGCGAGAATCACGCCTCAAGCAAACACCCGAGAGACGTTCGAAGCTCCGGATATTGCCTGATATAAAGCTGTGGAGCTTGCCAGAAATCGCGAGGCGAGCGCTCGCCCCCCTCAGTAAATCGGATTCCGACACGGAATCTGAGCGAAAGGCGAGAGCTGATAAGCCGGCGGCTTCGGATGACGCGACGCCCAAGCCGATGCAGATTATGATCAGAGATAAAATTTTCTGCTTTGAGAAATGCAAGGGCCCTGACCTTGAAAAGATTCGAGGCATGTGGATTGATCGGGAATACAACTTTGAGAAGCAGAAGTGGAACGTCTGGACACTGCCGCGCGGCAGCGAAGCTTACAAAAAGGTTCTGGCCGACGAGCCTCTGCTTAAGGAATTTTTCGATCATGGCCCGATCCTCATTGTCTGGAAAAACAGAGTTTATAAGGTGCTCAAATA
>DATEMG010000271.1:0-5642 GCA_035275805.1 Blastocatellia bacterium | reverse complement strand
CCAGGAGAGGCAGGAGACATTCGATGCTCTCGTCCGCGCCACGGGCTATATCCGCCGACTTATCGGCGCGCGCATCAGGCTGCGCCATACGCCGGAACTGATTTTCACTTACGACGATTCGATCGAGCGCGGCGAGAGGATGATGAGGTTGTTTGAAGAGATGGAAATCGAAGATCAAGGATCGAGGATGGAGGATGGAGGATCGAGGATCGAAGATCGAGAATCGAAGATCGAGAATTGAGGGTCGAAGAGAGCGAACGCATCGCTCGATCCTCGATCCTCGATCCTCCATCCTCGATCCCCATTATTGATTATGCTAGGCCAGGTTATTGAACTGATCGAAAAACATCAGCGCTTCGCCGTCACTTCTCACATCCGGCCTGACGGGGATAGCCTCGGTTCTTCGCTCGCCCTCTGCTGGATTTTGCGCGGGCTGAACAAAGAGGCCGAAGTGATAATGTGCGATCACGTGCCTCACGCTTACTCGCGACTGCCAGGCGCGGACGAGGTCCGCGTGGCGCCTGACGTCGACCGCGAATACGACGCGGTTTTCGTCATCGAATGCAGCGACGTGACGCGGCCCGGATTGCCGAGCCTCAAAGATCAGTTCGTAGTCAACATCGACCACCACTCGACGACCGAACTCTTCGGCGACCTCAACTGGATAGATTCGACCGCCGCGGCCGTCGGCGAGATGATTTATAACCTCGCCAAGGCTATAGGCGCGAAGATCACCCCGGAAATCGCCAGTTGCGTTTACGCCGCGCTGTTGACCGACACCGGATCGTTTCACTTCTCCAATACCACCGAACGCACCTTCAAAATCGCCAGCGAACTGGTACGTCACGGCGCGCAGCCGGCAAAGCTCTCGCAGGCCATCTTCTACAATTATCCTTACTCCAAGGTTCTCCTGGCCGGCGCGGTGCTTTCGACTTTGCGGCGCGACGAATCGGGCCGCATCGCCTGGATCACCATGACGCAAAAGGCCCTCGAAGAGAGCGGCGCCAACGAAGACGATTCCGACGGCATCATCAACTACCCGCTGACCGTCGGCGACGTCGAGGCCGTCGCCTTCTTCCGTGAAATGTCCAGCTCCACCTACCGCATCAGCCTACGCTCCAAAAACCGCGTCAACGTCGCCCGAGTCGCCGAATCTTTCGGTGGGGGAGGCCACGCCAACGCCGCCGGTTTCACCATCAAGGCCGATTACCACAACCTCACTCAGGAAGTCATCGCGAAGCTGAGAGAGGCCGTGGCCGCCGCCCCGGCTGTGAACGGTCGCGAGATCAAGCCGCGCTAAACCACGTCCAAAAAAATTGATCTCATTCGATTTGTTTGCTAGACTGCGCCAGACGTAAATCAGGTCACTTACAAAATCCGAATCAGTTTTAAGCCTTCAACGTCCCCTTCAGAGGCAGCTTGCGCCCAAGCGCATCTGAGCATCAGGGGAGCGCTTTTTCCACAGGAGGGATTATGCCCGTACGCGAAATATTGCTTCTGGGAAATCCGGAGCTATGGCGCCCGTCGTCGCCGGTGGTAGATGTACATGCGCGCGAAACTCGCGACTTAATTGGCGACCTGGCTGCGACGCTCGACAGTTTCCGCCGGCAAAACGACTTCGGCCGAGGAATAGCCGCCCCGCAGATCGGCGTCGGACGGCGCATGATCTTTCTCAATTTCGGCGAATCGTTCCCGCTCATCAATCCGACGATCACTCGCGCCAGCCGCGAGATGATGGAGTTGTGGGACGATTGTTTCTCGATTCCCAATCTTATGACCCGCGTCCGCCGCCACGTCGAAATCGATGTGAGTTACACCGACGAGCATGGGGCGCAGCGCACGATGAAAGCCTCCGGCGATCTGTCCGAACTGCTTCAGCACGAAATTGACCACATCAACGGAATTCTCGCCACAGATCGCGCGATTGACGGGCGCAGCTTCGCCATGCGCAACGTCGTGAAATAGGCGACTGGGGGATAGGGCGATTTAAGCTTTCCCTGTCGCGTGAGTCGCCCTGTCGCCCTGTCGCCCCGTCGCCTCTGTCCCTCCGTCTCCCCGCTGTTGTATAGTTCCTCTCTTGTTCGAAACTATCGAAAATCAAGGAAGAATTCATAAGCTCTATGTCAGAGATTCGTGTTCGCTTTGCGCCTTCGCCGACGGGATATTTGCACGTCGGAGGGGCGCGCGCCGCTTTGTTCAACTGGCTGTTCGCCCGCAAGATGGGCGGCAAGTTCATCCTCCGCGTCGAAGACACCGACATCCAGCGATCCAGCGAAGAGATGGTCCGAGGAATTCTCGAAGGCCTGGAGTGGCTGGGCCTCGATTACGACGAAGGGCCATACTTCCAATCCGATAACGCCGAAAAGCATCGCGCCGCGGCCTATGGGCTGCTCGAAAATGGGTGGGCCTATCGCGACTTCACTCCGAAGGAAGAGCGCGACGACGCGACCGTCAAAAAGGTGACCGCCGAGGCCGCGCGCCAGGGAAAGGTAACGAATCCATTCCGCAACCTTTCGCCGGAAGAATCGGACGCCCGCGCCAGGAGCGGCGAACCGTTCGTCATTCGCTTCAAAACGCCCGAGGAAGGGAAGACCTCGTTCGACGACGCCGTCTTCGATTTGCAGGAGCGCGACTGCAAAGAGATCGAAGACCTTGCCCTGCTGCGCTCCGACGGCCATCCGCTCTATAACCTCTCGGTCGTCGTCGACGACATTTTGATGGGCGTCACGCACGTCATTCGCGGACAGGATCACCTCTCGAACACTCACAAGCAGGTCTTGATATATCAAGCGTTGGGAAAACCCGCTCCCAGATTCGCTCACCTGCCGCTGATCCTGGCGCCGAACAAGGGCAAACTCTCGAAGCGCAAGCATGGCGAGATCGTCAGCGTGACGACCTATCGCGACGCCGGCTTCATTCCCGACGCCTTCGTTAATTTCCTAGCGCTGCTCGGCTGGTCTCCGGCAGGGACCGAAGGAGTGGGGGACCGCGAAATTTTCTCGCGCGAGGAGCTCATCAATCTATTCTCGCTCGAAGGCATTCACAAATCGAACGCGGTCTTTAACTTCACCGAAGGCGACGCGCGCAATTGGACCGATCAGAAAGCTCTCTGGATGAACGCCGAATACATCAAGACGATGCCGATGGAAAAATTATTCCCGATGGTGAAGTCGGAGCTACAAAGGAGCGGCTTATGGCGCGATGAGTACGAAGGAGAGCGAAGGGCCTGGTTCGAGAGGACGGTGGGCCTGATTCGTGAGCGGGCGCGAACGCTGACAGATTTCCCGAAACATGGCCGCCCCTATTTCGTCGATGACCTCAACTTCGAATTCGACGAGGCGGCGGTCAAGAAGAATCTGCATAAAGATCCGGCCCTGAAAGAACTGCTTCCGCAGTTGGCGGACGCTTTCGCGACCCTCGACGAGTTCACACACGATTCGACCGAGGCCTTGCTGCGAGAATTCGCCGATGAAAAAGGCGTAAAGGCCGGCCTTTTGATAAACGCCACGCGAACCGCGCTGACGGGACAGGCCGTCGGGCCTGGTTTGTTCGACGTGGTCGCCGCTGTCGGAAAAGACCGAACCGTGGCGCGATTGAAGCATGTGGCGCAATTGGCGCCTGGCGGCCAATGAGCGGATGACGCGGATAGATACGCGATCGAAAAACGATTCTACCAAGCTCCGTAGGAGCGCTTCGGTACAGTACCGGGAGCGGTAGCGACCGGGCGCCAGTGACCCGGTCGCTACCGCTCCCGGTACTGTACCGCGACACAAACTCGCTCTAGATCCAAGATATTTATCTTCCGAGTTTGCCAGCGGTATCAGTCCTCGCCGCTTTCCGTTGAAAACTGCTGTAATGATTGTCAGAAACAATCAAGCCTTCGCGTAATTATGGATAACAATTCTCAATCGCCTGAAGCGTCAACACTGAATCAAACGCTGATCGATCAACTGAAACAGAACATCCCCGAATCCATTCTGACCTCAAAGATTGAGGAGGCTTTTAGAGCTGTTCCGCGACACATGTTTTTGCCTGATTTGCCTCTCGATCAGGTTTACCGGGATGACGCCATCGTTACTAAGATGGAAGGCGCCTCCGCCCTCAGTTCGTCTTCCCAACCGAGTATTATGGTCATGATGCTGAGGCAACTCGATCTCGAATCGGGTCACCGGGTTTTGGAGATCGGCGCCGGAACCGGATATAACGCGGCCCTGATGGCGCGCCTGGTCGGCGAGACCGGGAAGGTCACGACAGTTGACATTGACGAAGACACCGCGGCGGGCGCACGGGAGCGCTTGACAAAAGCAGGGTTTGGGCGGGTAGAGGTTATATGCGCCGACGGGGGGGATGGGCATAAGGACTCGGCCCCCTATGACCGAATCATCATCACGGCGGGCGCTGAGGAGATTCCACCTAAGTGGCGCGAACAATTGAAGCAAGGTGGTCGAATCGTCGTCCCCTTATCCATTCTTCCCGGAGGCCGCCAAATGAGCGTCTGCTTTGAGCTCAACGGCGAACGCCTGACCAGCAGTTCCCTTATTCTTTGCGGTTTTCTGATGCTCCGGGGCGCGTTTACAGGCGCGACCCCCGCCGAGTATGTTGAGGCGCCCCTCGGCCCCGACCCTGGTCTTCTGCTTCATCTCAGGGCAGATAACCCGCAGGAAGTTGACGCGGAAGCGGTCTATAAACTCCTTATGGGACCGAGCGAAAACCTGCAGACTGGGGTGACGGTTCATGAGAGCGAGTTGGCGGCAAAATTCTTTTTATGGTCGAGGCTGCTCAAAATCGACAAGGACTATCGGGATTTCAGGTGTGGCTTGACTGCGCATGGCGAATTAGCGGATGGCGACATCGTGCCTTATCTTTTCGGACTTGCGGGAAAGTACCGCTCGACGAGTGGCCTGCTTAAGGGAGGCAGTATGGCGGTATGGGGGCGTCCGCCGGGTCAAACCCCGCCACAGGACAGGTCGGTAGAGACGCCTTTCGAGTTATTCGTGCGAGGCTACGGCCCGGATCTCTCACTCGCCGAAGTCCTCGTCGAGAGAGCGCGGAGTTGGGACGCCGCAGGCCGCCCACCCAGGATAGTCAAGATTTGCGCATACGTGATAGAAAATGCTTACACCCCGTCAGAAAATGAAATCGTTATCGATCGGCGACATACGCGATTTGTGCTAGAGCTAGAGGGATAATAGGTGGGGCGCCGACAGTGTCATAAGGATTCGGCTCATATTCCTATTATTTTGCAAAGTGTTCTGATATCGGAGGCTCTCCGCAATCAAGCAGACTGATTTCAAAATCCCCGCAACGAACTCGGCATTCATTCGTTCCATTCAAGCTACAAACGAAGTGTCCCTGAGTCGTGATCTAAACCTAACGTCGGTCCATATCGTGCGGCCGGTCAAGGGCATTCAATAAGCCACATTTTCCGCCGACGGCTCCACCCCGTAGGCGCCTATGACGGATTAGCTTTAGAACCAGACTCTGAAACCTAAGTGCTCTGCTAACTAAGTTATCAAGCACTATTGAGACGACGAATCAGTACCGCGAGCGGTAGCGAGCGTGGCTTTGGGCAACGGCCGCTCGCTACCGCTCGCGGTACTGATCCAGTCGATGCCTTACAA
Organism: Blastocatellia bacterium; assembly: GCA_035275805.1. Classification (GTDB taxonomy): domain Bacteria; phylum Acidobacteriota; class Blastocatellia; order RBC074; family RBC074; genus JAJVID01. The sequence continues at coordinate 21 of DATEMG010000271.1, read as the reverse complement.
AACAACTTAGTTAGCAATGCA